>DKMV01000298.1:1492-5329 GCA_002469605.1 Leclercia sp. UBA7405 | reverse complement strand
CAGCCAGCAGGACAGCAACGATTACAAATCGAAGCAGACCAGCGTGGGATGATCTGGTGATTTCCCCCTTAAGGGCAACGTCAGCGTGAAGGCGAAGGCAACTTTTTTATACGCTCAGGAAAGCTGCGGTAAAAAATCTGCCGCCATTTTGTTGCCACTCTGGATGCAGACAACAAAAAAGCCACTCAATAGAGTGGCTTAATTAGATGATTTTACAGCTAAAATTTGGTGGCCCCTGCTGGACTTGAACCAGCGACCAAGCGATTATGAGTCGCCTGCTCTAACCACTGAGCTAAGGGGCCGTGGCGGAGGATTATAAAGTAACTGCCCGCAGCAATCCAGCCATACGCATTTAGCTGCTGTTTTTATAAACAACCTAATTTCAATCTCTTATACTTTTATAAGGATTTATTAATCAGGAGTAAAAATGATCAGCGATATTCTTGCGCCGGGCTTGCGGGTTGTGTTCTGTGGTATCAACCCGGGTAAGTCGTCCGCGCATACGGGCTTTCATTTCGCCCATCCCGGAAACCGCTTCTGGAAAGTTATCTATCAGGCTGGGTTTACCGATAAGCTGCTAAAGCCGGAAGAAGAGCAGCAGCTGCTGGATACGCGCTGCGGCATCACTATGCTGGTGGAGCGCCCTACGGTGCAGGCCAGTGAGGTCAACCTGCACGAGCTGCGCAGCGGCGGGCGGGAGCTGGTGAAAAAGATTGAGGACTATCAGCCCGCGGCGCTGGCGGTGCTGGGTAAGCAGGCCTACGAGCAGGCGTTCAGCCAGCGGGGCGCGCAGTGGGGCAAGCAGAAAATCACCATCGGCGCGACCGAGGTGTGGGTGTTGCCAAACCCGAGCGGGCTGAACAGGGCGACGCTGGATAAGCTGGTGGAGGCGTACCGGGAGCTGGATGAGGCGCTGGTTGTGCGGGGGCTTTGAGTTCCTCTGCGGGCTGAGGCCCTCACCCCGGCCCTTTCCCATGGTGAAAGGGGGAAACTATGCATCACCCCGGTTATATCCCCCGGAAAAACCCATAAAAAAAGCTCCCCGCAGGGAGCTTTTTTAACATCAGGACGGATTAATCGTCCAGGAAGCTACGCAGCACTTCAGAGCGGCTCGGATGGCGCAGTTTACGCAGCGCCTTCGCTTCGATCTGACGGATACGTTCGCGAGTAACGTCGAACTGTTTACCCACCTCTTCCAGCGTGTGGTCGGTGTTCATATCGATACCGAAACGCATACGCAGGACTTTCGCTTCACGGGCGGTCAGGCCAGCCAGCACGTCGTGGGTGGCGGCACGCAGGCTCTCGGTGGTGGCAGAGTCCAGCGGCAGCTCGAGGGTGGTATCCTCGATGAAATCACCCAGATGCGAATCTTCATCGTCGCCGATTGGCGTTTCCATGGAGATTGGCTCTTTGGCGATCTTCAGCACTTTACGGATCTTGTCTTCCGGCATCAGCATGCGTTCGGCCAGCTCTTCCGGCGTCGGCTCACGGCCCATCTCTTGCAGCATCTGGCGGGAGATACGGTTGAGCTTGTTGATGGTCTCAATCATATGCACCGGAATACGGATGGTGCGCGCCTGATCCGCGATAGAGCGGGTAATCGCCTGACGGATCCACCAGGTAGCGTAGGTGGAGAACTTATAACCACGACGGTATTCAAACTTATCTACCGCTTTCATCAGACCGATGTTGCCTTCCTGAATCAGATCCAGGAACTGCAGACCGCGGTTGGTGTACTTCTTGGCGATAGAGATAACCAGACGCAGGTTCGCTTCAACCATCTCTTTCTTCGCACGGCGGGCTTTCGCTTCACCAATGGACATACGACGGTTAATATCTTTAACCTGCTCGATGGTCAGGCCGGTCTCTTCTTCGATCTGCTGCAGTTTCTGCAGACCGCGATAGACGTCTTCTTTTACATCGTGCAGTTTTTCAGACCACGGCTTGTTCATGGCGATAGCCGCGTTGAACCAGGTTTCGCTGGTTTCGTTGCCGGTGAAGAGGGTAATGAAGTTCTTCTTCGGCATTTTGCACTGCTCAACGCACAGCTTCATGATGATGCGTTCCTGGGTACGCACGCGATCCATCATGACGCGCATGCTGTTTACCAGGTAGTCGAACTGTTTCGGCACCAGACGGAACTGTTTGAACACTTCAGAAAGCTTCAGGATCTCTTCCTGAGCGGCAGCATGGCTGCGGCCTTTGGCTTTGATAGTGTCGCGGGTCACTTCGTACTGGGTACGCAGCTCGCCAAATTTCTCACGCGCCAGTTCAGGGTCGATGCTGTTGTCATCGTCACTGCTGTCGTCGTCTTCCTCTTCATCTTCTTCTTCGTCGTCGTCTATCTCTTCCTGAGACAGTTCAGAACCCACGTGGGTGGCGGTTGGCGCCATATCTTCTTCTGCATTCGGGTCGACAAAGCCGGTGATGAGGTCGGACAGACGCGCCTCTTCAGCTTCTACGCGATCGTACTGCTCCAGCAGATAGGTGATCGCTTCCGGGTATTCGGCAACGGAGCACTGAACCTGGTTGATCCCGTCTTCGATGCGTTTTGCGATGTCGATTTCGCCTTCGCGGGTCAGAAGTTCAACGGTGCCCATTTCGCGCATATACATGCGAACCGGGTCGGTGGTGCGTCCGATTTCAGATTCAACGCTGGACAGTACCTGTGCAGCGGCTTCTTCAGCATCTTCGTCAGTGTTGTTGGAGGTTTCAGCCAGCAACAGATCATCGGCATCCGGTGCTTCTTCCATCACCTGAATGCCCATGTCATTGATCATTTGGATGATGTCTTCGATCTGATCTGAATCGACGATATCTTCCGGCAGATGGTCATTGACCTCGGCATAGGTCAGATAGCCTTGCTCCTTACCACGTTGGACAAGAAGTTTCAGCTGTGACTGCGGGTTTTGCTCCATAAGACGGTATCCACACTTAATTCGTTTGATTGGTGTCGGCGATGCGGCTGCCAACATTTGAATCGAGGGCATACTTATATTTTTGCCGCTGCCTCTCTGTGCGGCTGTCGGGATCTACCCGATCGATATTCGGCACTTAAGCCGTTAAATACTTCATCCTTCACGTTCTGATACGACGACAAGGATTTATTTCTTCGCCAGCTCCTGGTTTAACATCCAGAGCTCCCGGCGTTCTTCGCTGCTTAAACCCTGGGTGCGCTCGCGGGCAATTAACTCTTCCTGGCGCAGTTCAAGCATCGAATCAAACATATGATTGAGCGAGTCGGTGAAGGTCTCTTCAGCAATCTCTTTATCTGCTATATCGTCCCACATCGACAGTTTTTCAAGGGTAGCGGCCGCTTTTGTGCCGCGATAGAGCTCTAAAAGCTGCCCTGTGGTCAGACCTGGCTGTGACAGACAAGTGTTGACCAATTCTGAAAAAAGGCCAAGTCCAGGCAGCTTCTCATGGTCCAGACCCGCCAGCGGCGGCACTTTTGGCGCCAGCTCCGGGTTTTGCACCAGCAGTCCTATCAGTATACGCATGGTTGTGCGTTTTAGCTGTGGAGCGGGGCGTGCCGCGCCGGTATCAGCGTGTTTAGGCATTAAACGTTCAAGCTGACTGTCATCAAGAATGCCCAGCTTTCTGCCAAGCTCCTGGCGCAGATAGATGCGCAGGGTCTCGCCCGGTACCTGAGTAATCAGCGGCAGCGCCAGCGTACTGAGCTGTGCACGCCCGTCCGGGGTACTTAAATCAACCTGCGGCATCAGGCTATTAAACAGAAACGTGGAGAGCGGCTGAGCCTGCTCCATCCGCGCTTCAAACGCCGCTTTGCCCTCTTTACGCACCAGCGTATCCGGATCTTCACCGTCGGGCAGGAAC
>DKMV01000298.1:0-1277 GCA_002469605.1 Leclercia sp. UBA7405 | reverse complement strand
TCTTCACCGTCGGGCAGGAACATAAAGCGCAGCTGGCGCCCGTCGGTCATATAAGGCAGCGCCGTTTCCAGGGCGCGCCATGCGGCATCGCGGCCGGCACGGTCGCCGTCATAACAGCAGACGACGGTGTTGGTCACCCGGAACAGCAGCTGGATATGGTCGGCGGTAGTAGAGGTGCCCAGCGACGCGACGGCATAATTAATGTCATATTGCGCCAGCGCGACCACGTCCATATAGCCTTCGACCACCAACAGGCGCTGCGGTTCAGCGTTATCCTGCTGGGCTTCATACAGGCCATACAGCTGGCGACCTTTATGGAAAATGTCGGTTTCCGGAGAGTTAAGGTATTTCGGCAGGGCATCGCCCAGCACGCGGCCACCAAAACCAATTACCCGGCCACGCTTATCGCGAATAGGGAACATCACCCGTTCGCGGAAGCGGTCATAGTTACGTCCCTGGTCATTGGTGACCAGCATGCCCGCATCGACGAGGGATTTACGATCTTCGCTATTGCTGCCAAAACGTTTTAAGACGTTGTCCCAACCGGGCGGGGCGAAACCAATAGCGAAACGCGCAATAACTTCGTCGCTCAGTCCGCGCTTTGTCAGATACTGACGCGCAGGCTCAGCGGCAGGTTGCTTCAGAGACTGTTGGTAAAACGAATTCAGGCCATCCATCAACTGATAGAGACTTTGCCGTTGATGGCGCTCTATCTGGCTGGGGCCGTTGCCTGCCTCATAGGGCACGTCAAGATTGTGCATGGCGGCCAGCTCTTCGACGGTTTCAACGAACTCGAGCTTGTCGTAGTTCATCAAAAAGTCGACGGCGTTGCCGTGTGCGCCACAGCCGAAGCAGTGGTAGAACTGTTTTTCACCGTTTACGGTGAAAGAGGGGGTTTTTTCGTTATGGAACGGACAGCACGCATGGTAGTTCTTGCCCTGCTTTTTCAGCTTAACCCGCGCGTCGATCAGATCGACGATATCGGTTCGCGCCAGCAAGTCATTGATGAAAACGCGTGGGATTCGTCCAGCCATAGGCCCCTAAAATATTTAAGCGACTTATAAACGAAAACAAGCCGCGCATTCCTTCCGGAAGCACGGCCTTACGACTATTACTCTGTCTGAATATTGAGGACTTA
Source organism: Leclercia sp. UBA7405 (assembly GCA_002469605.1). Lineage (GTDB taxonomy): Bacteria > Pseudomonadota > Gammaproteobacteria > Enterobacterales > Enterobacteriaceae > Enterobacter. The sequence goes on along the minus strand of DKMV01000298.1, from coordinate 139 downwards.
TGCCCTCAACAGATTAGTACAGACGAGTACGGCGTGCGTTTTCGCGAGCCAGTTTCTTCGCGTGACGTTTCACAGCAGAAGCTTTAGCGCGCTTACGTTCGGTAGTCGGTTTTTCATAGAACTCACGACGACGAACTTC
>DKMV01000122.1:3989-4230 GCA_002469605.1 Leclercia sp. UBA7405 | reverse complement strand
GTTCGCCGGGATCGCGTCGGGGCTCTGCAGAACGCGTTTTTTAGCATCCTTTTTATAAAGGAAAGCGGTAATACGCTGGTTGCCGCCCGAGTTAGCATCGATTTGACGCACGATATAGAACGAGTCAGCGCCTTTTGCCTTCGCGGCTTTGGTGATGGCATCGTTCACATCAGGCTGGCTGCGGTAGAAGCCCTGCACGGTAACGGTGTCGTACGGCTCCAGCAGAATCGCCTGATCTTTT
>DKMV01000122.1:3116-3839 GCA_002469605.1 Leclercia sp. UBA7405 | reverse complement strand
CCGTTAATCACGCGGTTTTTATTCGCTTCGGCTTTCGGCGCGTTTTCTTTATAGAGATCGGCGGTAACGCGCTGGTTGCCGCTATTACCGTAGTCGGATGAATCCACAACATAGAAGGAGGCGGCGCCTTCTTTGTCCGCACGGCGGGAGGCGGCCGCTACTGCATCACCAATGGCATTAAAACGGCCAATAACAACGACGCGATCAAAAGGTTTTAATGCTGCCGCTTGCTCCGGCGTTAACTCTGTTGCGGCATTCGCAGACAGGGCAGTCGCAGCAAGGAGTGCGGACGCCAGGAGAGTGTTCTTACGCTTCATAAAAATAATCCTTCGCCTTACGCAAACCAGGTACTGGTATTGTTGTTAATTTGAAATCGTTGCCGATTATGGCATTTAAAGGTTGCCGCTGTCTGCGCCATTTTTCACAGCCTGTGCGCTAACGTAACCGGTTTCGATAACATTTATTGATATGTTGAAAAAACAGGCGTTTGACCAGCAAAACTAATAAAGCATATGACTTTTACAAGTAAATTTAATGTTAACAAGTTGATCTACGCTGGCGCTATATCGTGTTTTTACCGCTTCGATTGAGTCATTATCGGCTCTGGCGGTCGATTTAAGGTAAATATCTCTGTCAGCGACCCGGATCACCTATTTTTGACGGATAAAAAAAGAAATAGTCTTTTCTGGCTGTGGATCGCGGGCGTTATTTTCAGTAGGTTAT
>DKMV01000122.1:493-2971 GCA_002469605.1 Leclercia sp. UBA7405 | reverse complement strand
GCGTTATTTTCAGTAGGTTATAGAAAGTTTGTTTCTGTTTTATTTTCTGTGGGTCATCACCAGGCACAAGTTTCATACTGCGTGCCGGCGACGGCCCGTGAAAGCGACCAACAAACCATCACCAAAAACCGATGGAAGGGAAAACTATGCGTATTGGGGTACCAAGAGAACGGTCAGCCAATGAAACCCGCGTAGCGGCAACACCGAAAACGGTGGAGCAACTGCTTAAACTGGGTTTTACCGTCGCTATTGAGAGCGGCGCGGGCAAGCTGGCAAGTTTCGATGATGAGGCATTTATTCAGGCTGGCGCAGAGATTGTGGACGGCGCTAACGTCTGGCATTCGGACATTATCCTGAAGGTTAATGCACCGGAAGAGAATGAGATCGCACTGCTCAATCCGGGCACTACGCTTGTGAGTTTCGTCTGGCCGGCGCAAAACCCGGAGCTGATGGAGAAGCTCGCGGCGCGCGGTGTTACCGCGATGGCGATGGACTCCGTGCCGCGTATTTCGCGCGCCCAGTCTCTGGATGCTCTGAGTTCCATGGCTAATATCGCCGGTTATCGAGCCATTGTCGAAGCTGCTCACGAATTCGGCCGCTTCTTTACCGGACAGATCACCGCTGCGGGTAAAGTCCCGCCGGCAAAAGTGATGGTGATTGGCGCAGGGGTGGCCGGTCTGGCGGCTATCGGCGCGGCAAACAGCCTGGGCGCCATCGTGCGTGCGTTCGATACCCGTCCGGAAGTGAAGGAGCAGGTGCAGAGTATGGGCGCCGAGTTCCTCGAGCTGGACTTCAAGGAAGAGGCCGGCAGCGGCGACGGCTATGCCAAAGTGATGTCCGAAGCCTTTATCAAAGCCGAAATGGCGCTCTTCGCCGCCCAGGCGAAAGAGGTGGACATCATTGTTACTACCGCGCTGATCCCGGGCAAACCGGCACCGAAGCTGATCACCCGCGAGATGGTCGACTCCATGAAGGCCGGCAGCGTTATTGTGGATTTGGCGTCGCAAAACGGCGGCAACTGCGAATACACGGTGCCGGGCGAGGTGACCACCACCGCCAACGGCGTAAAAGTGATTGGTTATACCGATCTGCCGGGCCGTCTGCCGACCCAGTCTTCTCAACTGTACGGTACCAACCTCGTCAACCTGCTGAAGCTGCTCTGCAAAGAGAAAGACGGCACTATCAGCGTTGATTTTGAAGACGTAGTGGTGCGCGGCGTGACCGTGGTACGCGACGGCGAAATCACCTGGCCGGCACCGCCGATTCAGGTCTCCGCGCAGCCGCAGGCGGCCGCGAAGAAAGCCGCGCCGGAACCCGTCGAGCCGGCAAAACCAGCCTCTCCGTGGCGTAAATATGCCCTGATGGCGCTGGGGATCATTCTGTTTGGCTGGCTGGCCGACGTGGCGCCAAAAGAGTTCCTCGGCCACTTCACCGTCTTTGCGCTCTCCTGCGTGGTGGGTTACTACGTGGTGTGGAACGTCTCCCATGCGCTGCATACGCCGCTGATGTCGGTTACCAACGCCATCTCCGGGATTATCGTGGTGGGTGCGTTGCTGCAAATTGGCCACGGAGGCTGGATAAGCTTCCTGAGCTTTATCGCGGTGCTTATCGCCAGTATCAATATCTTCGGTGGTTTCACCGTGACTCAGCGCATGCTGAAAATGTTTCGTAAGGGATAAGGGGTAACCTATGTCTGGAGGATTAGTTACAGCTGCATACATTGTTGCCGCGATCCTGTTTATTTTCAGCCTGGCCGGGCTTTCAAAACATGAAACCTCGCAGCAGGGCAACAACTTTGGTATTGCCGGGATGGCGATCGCCCTGATTGCCACCATCTTCGGGCCGGACACCGGCAACGTGGCGTGGATCCTGGTGGCGATGATCATCGGTGGCGCTATCGGTATCCGTCTGGCTAAGCGCGTTGAGATGACCGAAATGCCGGAGCTGGTAGCGATCCTGCACAGCTTCGTCGGCCTGGCGGCGGTTCTGGTGGGCTTTAACAGCTACCTGTATCACGAACCCGGTATGGACCCGGTGCTGGTGAATATTCACCTGACCGAAGTGTTCCTCGGCATCTTTATCGGTGCGGTGACCTTCACCGGCTCTATCGTCGCCTTCGGTAAGCTGCGCGGTAAGATCTCCTCTAAGCCGCTGATGCTGCCTAACCGCCATAAGCTGAACCTGGCGGCGCTGGTGGTCTCCTTCCTGCTGATGGTGATGTTCGTGCGCACTGAAAGCGTGGGCCTGCAGGTCCTGGCGCTGCTGGTGATGACCATTATTGCGCTGGCCTTTGGCTGGCACCTGGTGGCCTCTATTGGCGGGGCGGATATGCCGGTAGTGGTCTCTATGCTGAACTCCTACTCCGGTTGGGCGGCAGCGGCGGCAGGCTTTATGCTGAGCAACGACCTGCTGATCGTTACCGGTGCGCTGGTGGGTTCAAGCGGTGCCATCCTCTCCTACATCATGTGTAAAGCGATG
>DKMV01000122.1:0-250 GCA_002469605.1 Leclercia sp. UBA7405 | reverse complement strand
CATGTGTAAAGCGATGAACCGCTCGTTCATCAGCGTGATTGCCGGCGGCTTTGGTACCGACGGGCAGACTTCAGGCGGTGACGAAGAGGTGGGCGAACACCGTGAAATCACCGCGGAAGAGACGGCGGATATGCTGAAAAACGCCCAGTCGGTGATCATCACCCCGGGCTACGGCATGGCGGTGGCACAGGCACAGTATCCGGTTGCGGAAATTACCGAGCGTCTGCGCGCCCGCGGCATCAAGGTGCGC
>DKMV01000372.1 GCA_002469605.1 Leclercia sp. UBA7405 | reverse complement strand
CTATTTCAGAAGGTCTGCGTCAGGAAGTGAAGCCCTGGAATATCCGCACGACTATTGTCTCTCCCGGCGCGGTAGATACCGAACTGACCAACACCATTACCGACGAAGATATTGCGAAAGGTATGTCGAAAACCTACGAGAACGCGATCCCGGCGGATGCCTTTGCGCGGGTCGTCGCCTTTGCCATCAGTCAGCCTGACGACGTGGACGTTAACGAAATACTTTTCCGTCCGACCGTACAGGTTTATTAAATCCTCAACAGGTGGGTAACTGACGTCTGTATTATTTCCGGATGGTTTATATCATCCGGAAATAAAAAGAGTAGAACCAAATAACTCATCTTTGAACTCAGGAAATTCAAACCCGAATTTTCTGCGGGCAACATCGCGCCCCAAAAATATAAACGCGTATACGACTTTCTGTTTATTAAAAGGTAAGGGGCTGATTGATATGCCTGTAAAACATTCTCACACCAGGTCCGGAGCCGGTGTTGTTTCTGCGCTGATGCCGGTAATGGCTGCGGTACTGGTTGGCTTTATTATTATCGGTGTGGCACTTCCTGTCCTGCCGCTGCATGTCAAAAATGACCTGGGCTTCGGGACGTTTATCGTGGGCCTGGTCGCCGGGGCACAGTTTGCTGCGTCGCTTATTTCCCGGATATGGTCCGGGAGCTATTCGGACAGGCGCGGTGCCAAAAAGGGCGTGGTGGCCGGGCTCATCGCCGCCGCCGTGTCAGGGCTACTGTACCAGGTGTCGCTCTGGCTGGTCAGTATTCCTCTGGTATCGGTGAGCGTGCTGCTTGCCGGGCGCGCGATCCTTGGCGGTGCGGAAAGCTTCATCATTACCGGTGCCGTGGCATGGGGTCTGGCTCTGGTGGATAAAGAGCACGCAGGTAAGGTTATCGCCTGGGTGGGCACCGCGATGTTTGCCGCTATGGCTCTGGGCGGGCCGGTAGGCACGATGTTATTTGAGGCCTTCGGCTTTGAGGCGATCGCACTACTGACATTTCTGCTTCCGCTGCTGGTACTGGCGTATCTCGCACGCATGCCCGCGGTTGCGCCCCATCCGCATGCCGCGCAGGCAACCTTTGGCTCAGTCATGCACGCGGTCTGGTTACCGGGGCTGGGCGCTGCGCTGGCCAGCACGGGCTACTGCACCATTCTGGCCTTCAGCTCACTTTATTACAGCGCCATGAACTGGCAGCCCGTCTGGATGGCATTTACTGCCTTTGGCGTTGCGCTGATTGTTGCCCGAACTGTTGCTGGCCATCTGCCAGACCGCTTTGGTGGCGCGCGTATTGCGCTGATTTTTGTGCTCGTTCAGGCCGCCGGCCTCTTTCTGATATGGCTTGCGAGCACGTCCCTGATTGCGACGATCGGTTCAGCGTTAGCCGGGTTTGGCTATTCACTGGTTTACCCGGGCCTCGGTATCGAAGCCATCAGTGGTTCAACGCCTCAGAACCGGGGGATGGTGATGGGGATCTATACGGCATTTCTTGACGTGGCAATGGCGATCGGCAGCCCAGCGCTTGGCTGGGTTGGGGGACATGTTGGTCTGAACGCGGTATTCCTGGCCGGTGCGCTGGCAGTGCTGTCCACAGCTGTGGTGGCATTCCTGCTGTTAAAACGCCCGGGCCAGAATAAACAAAATCCGGCCTGAAAAGGTCCTGCTGTCCGGAGGTTTATTGTTATCCGGATTTTTCACTCCGTTTGTCTTAACACCGTTATTTACTTCAGGAGGTAATATGAAATTGCGTTCAAAAGGGAAATTAAAAACCCTGGCCGCACTGGCGATATTGAGCGTTGCTTTGGGTATAGGGGCAAGCACAGCCGTCGCTGCTGATATGTCTCACGGTGCGGATAATTTCTATAAAAGTGATAAGGTAAAGACTGAAACCGTAAAATTCAAAAATATTTACGGTATGGAAGTTACTGGTACGTTATTTACTCCCCGCAATATGGAAGCCGGTAAAAAATATGAAGCCCTTATTGTCGGCCATCCTTTTGCAGCAGTAAGACAGCAGGCTGCTAACCTTTATGCAACCAAAATGGCGGAAGCCGGTTTTGTTGCGCTCTCCTTCGACCAGTCTTTCTGGGGGGAGAGTGCGGGTACGCCGCGTGGGGCCGTGCTGCCTGATGTCTATGCAGAAAACTTCAGCGCGGCGGTTGATTTCCTCGGAACGCGCGCCTTTGTGGATCGGGAAAAAATTGGCGTGATAGGTATCTGCGGTAGCGGCGGCTTTGCCATTGCCGCGACAAAAATGGACCCGCGCATCAAGGCGCTCGCCACCGTCAGCATGTACGACATGGGTGAATATTTCCGTACCGGTCTGAACCATGAGCGGACCGTGGAAATGAGAAACAAGGACCTGGCGATTGCAGCAGAACAACGCTACAAAACCGCGGAAACCGGACAACCCGTTTATGGTCCGGGGCAAAACGATCCGGTGTTCATCGAAGGTAAAGAGTCCAATGACTTTTATCAGACGGAGCGCGGTAAGGTGGCATCCAACGATCGCCGCTCAACGCCAGCGACCTATGCGAAGTTCATGAACTTCCATCCGTTTATCGATATCGAGTCCATTTCACCCCGACCAATACTCTTTGTCGTGGGTGATGCTGCACCATCCCGCACCTATACCGATACCGCTTACAAAATGGCGGCAGAGCCGAAAGAGCTGGTGGAGATTAAGGGCGCTAACCGTATCGACCTGTATGACCGCACTGAACTCATCCCGTGGGATAAGCTGGTGTCATTCTTTAACACCAATCTGAAAACGGATAAATAACGTGTTATTTAAACGGCACTGTTGCAGTGCCGTTATTCCAGAAAACATTCAGTCGTTTCAGTTCCTGGCCTGCCCATCCCAAACCCGTGTCCGCCTGTCGGATACCGGTGCATCTCTACCGGCACCTTATTCTGTCTGCATGCGTCATACATGATTAACGAGTTATGTGGATCTGAAACAGGGTCATCCTCTGCCTGCACAATAAAGCAGGGTGGCGTTCCGGGTGACACAAAGCTCTGCACTGACCACGCCACCTCTGCCCAGCGGCGTGCCATTCCACAGAGGGATCTCCCCAGGCCCGTCAGCGGCAAATGAAAATTGGGTAGTCGCCATCATGGCTGCCAGACCTGTCAGAAATTCGCGGCGGTTCATGCTGTTTCTCCGGAAGAACACCCTCCAGAGTAAAGCAGTAAATTAGGCAAGGATGATGAAGAATTTACCTCTTACTGTTTCCGCTCCCACCGATTTTGAGTGTTGCAGGGGACGTGTGAGACCTGCCAGCAAACATCCAGAATTACCGGCAGGTTTTCCTTTATTCGCTCTGCACGTCAGCGAGGATTTTCGCCATCCACACGCGGTTAATTGCCCCCGTATCATAATGAGCGAGGGTAAAGACCTTGGCCTGGCTCATCATTAGCGCCAGTTCGGGGGTGATTTTGAAACTTGCCGCAACTTCATGGCGCTCAAGTTCAGGCCGACGCTTACGACGTTCAATACGAAAGCGCAGCTGGTTGTATTTTGCCCAGCCGATCAGCGCCAGACTTACAAGACAGGCCACCAGCAGATAGATACTTAACGTACTGAGCGTGGTGTAGAACGGCCTGGTCCCCATAAAAGGATCGTGTTCAATCGCGGTTATCAGCCCCCTGTAAATCAGCCAGCTAAACCCCAGCCAGGCAACGATCGTTAACAGGGAATCCAGCGCGCGTGGAAACAGCCGTTGTTCAGTAAAAATTAAAGGTTGGATCATGGTTTTAATCTCCCAATACCGCGATCGGGACTCACCCAACGAGCTCTGCTGCGTTTGCGGCGCAGCATGACTTTCGGGAAAGCCACAAGCGTTGTGAACAGGCTCAACATCCAGTACACCACCGGAAACCAGATAATCCAGAACAGTGACGCCGCAATACCTTTCTCGTAGCGTCTTTCAATAAACAGACTGACCGCGAACTGCAACAGACAGACCACGCCCAGCATCAGGCCAGTAAAAGCCGGTGGGAAAAGGTGCTGAACATATAAAGAACCGGGCATCGGAATAAGCAGCCCGAGGAGAAACAACAGAATGCTGACGACATAGGCAAAGGCCCATGCGGTTGACATACAAAACTCAAGAAACAGAGGCCACATGCGTCGGTACTCCCAGCTCCATAAGCGACGCATATTGACAATAAACACCTCTGCGCCCCCCTGCGCCCAGCGCAGACGCTGCTTCCAAAGCCCTTTCAGCGTCTCGGGCATCAAAATCCAACACAGCGCACGAGGTTCGAAGAAAATTGACCAGTGGCGCAGTTGTAACTTCCAGCTAATATCAATATCTTCCGTGATCATATCCGGGCTCCAGTACCCCACCTCTGCCAGGGCGCGACGGCGAAAAGCGGCAATGACACCGGAAACGGTAAAGACCTGACCATAGACGCGCTGGGTACGCTTGATGAGGCCGATGATAGATGAAAATTCCCCCACCTGGACTCGCCCAACCAGCGTTGAACGCGTACGGATGCGCGGATTACCGGTCACGGCCCCCACACGAGGATGATTGAGCAGCGGTGCGACCATATACGCTGCCGCATCTTTATCCAGCAGCGCATCACCATCAATACACACCAGAAGGTCACTGCGCGCCGCCGCGGCACCCGCCTGCAGAGCTATCGCTTTGCCCTGATTTTCCGCCAGATGAATCACCCGCAGCCGCGCATATTCATTCGCTAACTGATCCAGTACGGTCGCGGTGTTGTCTATAGAACCGTCATTGATAGCAATCACTTCTATATTTTCATAACGTTGCGCCAGAGCCGCTTCGATAGTCTCACGTGCATTCAGCCCTTCGTTAAAGCACGGCACAAGAATGGAAATCAGCGGATTGCCTGCGAGGGCAGGTGGCGGTGTGTCCGGCCCCCATGGCCAGTGGCGCTCGCGGTGAAACCAGAAGTAAAGCCCACCGCTTATCCAGAGGGCCGACATAAACAGCGGCCAGAAAAAGACGAAATCAAGGATCACTTCACCGGTAAAAATCACCGCCACGCCGAGCGGAAAACTGAACATCAGGCAAAGGATCAGGAAGGCGATGAGGCGATCGGTCATTTTTGCGGATACCAGTAGGAGGAAAAAGCAGAACGGATCTCTGCCATCCGGGGTTGATCGTTAATGAAATCGTCCGGGTAGTAGCCATAGTTTCTTGCACCGCTCAGCTTGAGCTGCCGCATCCACCCAGTAAGCATTTCACCGCTAATATCGTCCTGTCCTGCCTCCTTACGCCAGTCGCGTGCCTGAAGTTCAAAAACCGTTTTATCCAGCGCGCCAGGGAAACGGGCGACCTGCCTGACGAGCCTGTCCAGCCAGGCATCGGCATCGTTGACCGGGACATTTTCCATCAGCGGCATCGCCATCGGGGCTGTCCAGTCATAGGTGCCGAGAAAATCATTCAGATTCTGCGCAAACCAGGTTTCGCTCTGCGGATCCAGTACCGGCATGGCGTAAATGTTGCGGACGGTTTTAATCTGTGGGCCGCGCACGGCACGCACGGTTTGCGTGAGCTGACGGGTAAAATCAATCAGGGCGCGACTTTTAAAGCGCGTCCAGCGCGCCAGCAGTTGTGGGTTGGCGCGGATCTGCGCGAGGTTGTCCGGGAAGCCCGCTGCACGATAGGCTTTGAGCGCATCCGGGGAGGCATCCTCAAAGTCGGTCAAAAAAGCGTCATCATGGAACAGGATGCCGTTGAAGTTGGCATGACGCGCCAGGTCCTCGTAGATGTCGTTGATTCTCTGCCGGGCAACCGCACTCCAGGGTGATAAGCGCAAATAATGGCGGTTATCTGGCGCAATTCGCCCGTTGTCTGGTGACCACGCCGCCACGCGTGGCACCGAGGGGTCTAACCCGAACGCCAGTACCGGCATCCAGGCGTAAACCTGCACCCCGGCACGGGTCTGCAACTGCCAGGAAACGAAGTTAAACAGATCTGCCCGCATAGGTAGCCAGCGACTGCGGAAATAGAGCGCATTGACGTTGCCGTCTCCTTTCGGATCGGCATAAGCCTGTAAAAAGACATGGGTTATCTTCATATCGAAAACACGCTGGATGAGCAGATCGATATTTTTACGCTGCTGGGCCGGATTTTCGTCGTACACATAGTCGAGATCGATATGCATAACCCGCATGGTTTCAGGTTCCCTGACCTGAGCTATCTGGCTGGCGAAGCTACGCAGCGAGGGGTTGTTGGAAATCAGCACCCGGGGAATATCTTCCAGATTTGCGGCATTCGCCAGCCCCTGGTTCAGGGTGAAAGCCATCTGGTAGCCCTGCTGATGCGCGAGCTTAAGTGTGGTCCCGCTCGCCGCACCGTAGGGCCAGACCCAGGCTCGGGGTGCTTTCCCGGTGACCTCTTTAATTTTGCCCGAAATGCGTGACAGGTCGGCACTCATACGCTGTTCAAACTGCGCATCCGTTTCGTACTGCCCGCTGGTTTTATCGTATAAACGGTTAGCGGCCGCGGGCTCCTGACTGCCTTGCGGATTGGCCTGATGGCCGTAATGGGATGCCCAGGTGTGCGCACCCACTTCCACCCATCCCGACTCGCTGGCCTCGCGTACCATCTCCCAGGTGGCAAATTTTTCCCGCGGCGTCTTGAGTCCGCCAAAATCCACCAGCGAATGTTCTGGTGCATCCACCCAGCTGCCGACAGGCGCCCACAGAGCAGGCCATTTGAACAACCGAAGCAGCGGCAGAACGCGCGTCGAGAAGCTACTGTATCCATCATCAAAGGTCAGCAGCACCGCCTTTTCAGGCAGGGTGCTTTTCCCGGCATGGGCATCCAGCACCTGCTGCACGCTAATCGGGTGGTAGCCGTTATCATGCAGCCAGGCAAACTGGTCGTTCAGGGCGCTGGTGCGCACGGACAGATAGCGCTGATCGGCGGCGCCGTCCTCCACGTCATGCCAGGCCAGCACAAGAAAGCTGTTGGTGGGCCAGCGCTGGTCCGCATACAGCGGTGCCCGCTCGGAAGGGGGAAGATAACGCGGTGCCGCGGCCAATGCACACATGCTCATTATTATCCACCCGACTATTACCCTCGCGGCGAGAAGCCATCGTGTCATCATGAAGCGCCCTTAAAACCTGACATTCAGATCAAATGCGAGGGCAATATTGCGCTCCCGCTTCCCGTCGTAAGGACGCCTATCCCAGGTAAGTTTCACCCCGGCATCCACTACGTTATTCCATTGAATACGTTGCCCGTAACCCAACTGATTGATGGCCCCAGCGCTGTGCCCTTTTTGCCAGTAACCGCCGGCCCCCGCCTCAAACTGCTGCTTCCAGACCGTGTCGTAGTGGCGGTACAGCACCTGTTCGGCGCGCAGCCCGGCAACCGCCGAAACATCACGTTTGGGGTTGTAATAGGGCACATTTTCTTTGCTGTTATGGCTGCCGCTGACGCCAGGGATAAAATCCAACGTAAAACGTGGCAGCGTCCAGAGGCGCTCTTTACCGCTGATGCCGTATTCCAGTCGATCGTTGCCGTCGGTGAAATGGGCGCCGGAAAGCGAGAGTTGATATTCGCGTCGTTCGTTCTGATACCAGCGTAACCACAGATCGCCACCGTTGGCGTTTACCCCATTGCGCAGGGCACGCAGCGGCGTGTTGCGGGATAACCGCTCCGCCGAGCCCCCGACTCGCCAGTTGTCGCTAAAATCGTACCAGCCAGAGAGGCGTCCGCCGATTTTCTGATCGCTGCCATCGTTGCGCCCGGAGACCTCCATTTCGACCCAGCTACCCCTTGACGTCCATTCCGCACCCGCCAGCAGATCCCGGCTTATTCCTTTCCCCTCCTCAAACTCGCCTCGGGCAAAGTTGTAGCCGGTAAAGAGTCGCCAGTTTTGGTTAACAGGTGGGCTATAAAGCGCAGTGTTGAGGGTAAAATCATGTTTGCCACTGACCGGACTGTCGGATGCGATGCCCTGAGACCCGGCTATCCGCAGTTCAGCTTTGTTATGTATCGCCATCAGTCGTGCAAGCTGCAGCGTGGCGAGGTCATCCGGGCTGCGTGTGACCACATCCTTTGTCAGTTCGTCGGCCTGCTGCCACTCCTGTAGCTCCATGGCCGTCCATGCCTGTTGCCTTTCCAGCGTCAGGTTGCTGGGTTCAATGACTTCGGCAAGCTTAAGTTCGCGCTCTGCGGCACGAGGTAATCCTCTCGCCAGCAGCACTGAGGCATAGGCAATACGCAGTGCCTGGTTACCCGACCCTGTACGCGCCAGGCGCTCCGCATGCGTCTCGGCTGCAGGCAAGTTATTGATGGCTACCAGATATTCGGTTTCTAAGGTTCTGGCCAGCAGCCAGCTGTCATTGGGCTGCGGCGTGGGAGAACCATAAACCTTTCGCAGGTAAGGGCTCTCTTTACTGTATGCATCCAGTTGCTGCTTCGCTTCGTCGAAATGGTTGTTATCGAGACGGGCATACAGCAGTTCCTGCTGATCGTCCATGGTCAGCGGCTGTGATGCGAGGGTCGAGCCACGCGGAAAATAGATGCTTTCAAGCAGCGACTCGGCTTTGTCCGGCTGCTTTTGCGCAAGATAGGCAGAAGCAGCCCATCTTCTGGCGTAGTCAGGAACAGGCGTTCCGTTCGCTTCGAGCGATTCAAATTCGGCGACCGCTTCATCCGTGCGTTTACGAATAACCAGCGCCCCCAGCCGGTCAATCCTGGCGCGTCGCACATCACCTTGCGCCTCGGGAAGTTGTTTCCAGTCGGCAATCAGCGCGTCATAGCGAGCCAGGGCTTTATCTGCCACCAGAAAGCGTTCATCTTCATTGCGGGTGGGGGTGAACGCAGCGCGAACGGTTTGCGCCGCCGCATCCAGTTCAAGTTGGCGTGTAATGGCATCAGGCTGCGGGAAGCGCTCTGAAAGGGTCAGCGCGGGGCCGGCAATGCAGTTGGCCGACAGGGCAT
>DKMV01000370.1:2019-4690 GCA_002469605.1 Leclercia sp. UBA7405 | reverse complement strand
TAAAGGTGATACCCTGGCCGCGTATCGAGGGGCTGTAGTCCGGCATCTGGGACGGATCCAGCTGATGGCCGCGAACCCCGGGAATACTGGTGATGCTGACGTCGCCCTGCATACGGGTGGTCATCGCCCACAGAATATCGTCGCTGTCGAAGATATCGACATCCTCATCTACCAGAATGATGTTTTTCAGCTCCGGGTAGGTGGCCAGCGCAATAAGCGCCGCCTGTGCCTGGCGCCCTTCGTCGGAAGGTTTGCGTTTTTTAACCTGCAGCACGCCGAGGAATTTGCCGCCGCCCGCCGTGTGGGCGTACACGTTCTGTAAAAATCCCGGCAGCGCGGTTTCTACCGCGTTCCAGATGCTGGCCTCGGTCGGCAGGCCCGCCAGAGTGGTGTGCTCTTCGCCAGGGCCTACCAGGGTTTGCAGGATCGCCTGCTTACGCATGGTTACTGCCTTCACTTTAATCACCGGCAGCGACGGGTTGGCCTCGCCGCAGTAGCCGGGGAACTCAGGCATAGCGCGGCCGGTGTTGGTGTGCTGATCTTCCCGCACCCGGACGTTCGGCAGCAGTTCGCCTTCGATAACAATTTCCGCGCGGGCAATAGATTTTTCAGCCACCGCTACCCCCTGTACCAGCTCCACCGGTTGCTGGCGCAGCGCACCGGCCACGCCGAGCTCGTTATAGCCAAAGGGGGTCGTGGGCGCTTCAAAACAAGCCCCGATATAGATAGCCGGGTCGAGGCCCATATTTATCGTCACCGGCAGTGGCTTGCCAGCCTGTTCGGCCTTCTGACGAAACACTTCGATATGACGACCCGCGGCAAGGAACATTGAGAGTTCATCCCGCTCCTGCACACACAGGCGGTGAATAGTGACGTCCGTCAGGGAGGCGTCCTGCGGATCGCTTGCCAGCACCAGGCCAAGGCAGAAGAAGGGGCCCGCGTCGACGGGGGTATTGGTTGGCGCAGGCAGCAGCTTGCGAAGATCGAAATCGGGATCCTCAGCCCGGTAAACCACCTCCTGACAGGGCGCCTGAGCGGCGGGCACCACCACCGGAGAGACCGGTTTTTTAACCGCGTTACCGATGTGCAGGGCGAGCTCTGAAGGTTTACAGCCAAGCAGCAGCGCCGCTCTTTCCCGGCTAGCGTGCATGCCCACCAGGATGCGGGAATCGGGGTAGCCCTTCACGTTATTAAACATCATCGCCGGCCCGGTACGGGTAGGGCGCTTAACGGTCCCGCCCGCGCCGATATGGCGATATACGCCCGCCAGCTCCGCATCGGGGTCAACGGGATGATTTGTTTCGATGTACTGACCCTCGTGCTGCTTAAGCAGTTCGATGGCGCTGCGCAGATCCAGAACGTTGTTGCTCATAAATAATCTCCTTTAAAAACGCTGGATACAGTCTCGCTCTAACGTAATTGCGCATCAATCGCATTATTTATGCGATTTTGATAAGATTTTTTTTATCAAAAAAGGAGGTGCTATGCAGTTTCGGCAATTACGTAATTTTGTGACGGTAGCGGAAGAGCTGCATATGCACCGGGCGGCGGAGCGCCTCAACATGGCGCAGCCCGCCCTGAGCCAGCAAATTAAGAGCCTCGAAGAGCGCCTCGGGGTGATCCTTTTCTCCCGGGCCCACCGCCGACTGGCGCTGACTCCGGCCGGGGAGGCCTTTCTGGAGAAAACCCGGATGGCGCTGGAGATGGCAGACCGGGCGGTGATCGATGCCCGAAGAACCGCCCGGGGCGAGCTGGGAGCGCTCAATCTGGGGTATGTCTCCAGCGCCATGTTCAACCAGAAGCTCCCCGGCGTGCTGCGCCAGCTCCACGCCGACGGGGCGGAGATTCAGGTATCGCTGACCACGGGTAATGTCCAGACGCTTCTCGAGGCGGTACAGCAGTCGACTCTCGATATCGCGGTGCTCCGCGGGCCGCTGGCCGCGCCGCCGGAGGATCTGGAGGTCCGCCCCTTCGCCCAGGAGAAGGTCATGCTGGCGCTTCCCGGCCAGCATCCGCTGGCGAACTCGTCGGCGCTCAGCCTTGCCTCGCTGAAGGGGGAAAAGTGGATCTCCCTGAGCGATCCTGAGGGCGTCGGGTTTGAACAAACCTTCAAAGATGCCTGTCGGGTGGCCGGCTTTGTGCCCCAGGTGGTGCAGCGCGTGGGGGATGTGCCGACGCTTATCAGCCTGATCTCCGCCGGGCTGGGTATTGCCCTGGTACCTTTATCCGCGTCCCATATCCGGCTGGAAA
Source organism: Leclercia sp. UBA7405 (assembly GCA_002469605.1). GTDB lineage: Bacteria > Pseudomonadota > Gammaproteobacteria > Enterobacterales > Enterobacteriaceae > Enterobacter. The sequence continues at coordinate 2,440 of DKMV01000370.1, read as the reverse complement.
ACCTGGTTTATGTCGATCTGCTCGACCGGCTGGCCCCAAGCGAGCTGGTGCTGGTTTATCGCCGACTGATTGCCTCCGAGGTGGTTAAAAAGTTCCTGCTTCTGCTGCGGGCAGAGGGGTAACCCGGCCCCTTTTCCGGCAGCAATAGCCAACAGGACTTACACTTACCCGGTATCCGGAAGGGGAGCGCGGCTGTACTCCCTTTTCTACAGAACGTGAAAGGAGGAGATCCTATGGCAAACCCGGTTTCGGCCCAGTGTCACTGCGGCGCCGTAAAATTTACCGTTGAACTGTCGGACGGATTGAATACCGCCCGGCGCTGTAACTGCTCCTACTGCCGGATGCGCGGAGCGGTGGTGGTCACCGCGCCGCTGTCGGGCATTAAGGTGACGCAGGGGAAAGAGAAGCTTACCGAATACCA
>DKMV01000370.1:1444-1886 GCA_002469605.1 Leclercia sp. UBA7405 | reverse complement strand
CTTACCGAATACCGCTTTAACACCCGCACGGCAGTGCACTATTTCTGTTCGGTGTGCGGCATCTATACCTTCCACCAGCGGCGTTCTAATCCCGATCAGTATGGCGTGAACGTCGCCTGCATCGAAGGCGTGTCGCCCTTTGATTTCCCGGAAATAGAGGTTTCGGAGGGCATAGTCCATCGTGACGATGGCGGTGATGGGGGCGTGGCCGGGATATTGAGCTATCGCCCGGTACAGAAAGGCAGCCGTTAGCGCCCAGGCGGCGGGGCAGACAAATAAATAGCCCGCTCAAGCGGCGGGCTATTTTTATCAGAACTGGTAAACCAGACCGATGGCGGTGATATCGTCGGTGGCAATACCATTGTTGGAATAGAAGCTGTCGTCTTCATCCAGCAGGTTAATTTTGTAATCCACGTAGGCAGACATATTTTTGTTGAAGTAG
>DKMV01000370.1:385-1335 GCA_002469605.1 Leclercia sp. UBA7405 | reverse complement strand
GACATATTTTTGTTGAAGTAGTAGGTGGCGCCCACTTCAGCATATTTCACCAGATCCTGATCGCTCTGGCCATTTCCCAGGTCTTTGCCTTTGGACTGCAGATAAGAGACAACCGGACGCAGGCCGAAGTCGAACTGGTACTGGGCGGTGATCTCAATGTTCTGGGTTTTATTGGCTACCGCGTCATCATATTTGCCATACGGCGTCATATTGCGGGTTTCGGAATACATGGCCGCCAGGTAGATATTATTGTCGTCGTACTTCAGGCCAGCGGTCCAGGCATCGGCCTTGTCGCCGCCTGCGGTGGTGGATCTGACCTGGTCAGTAGTACGGTCAGAAGAGGTATAGGCCGCACCGGCACTGACGCCCATGCCGAGATCGTAAGTGGCGGAGAGACCGAAGCCGTCGCCATTTTCGTGGCGGACATCGCGACCGTTGTTGGTGCCTTCGTTGCCGTTGCCTGCGTCCTCATTGTTGCCCTGATACTGCACGGCAACGTTCAGCCCCTGCACCAGGCCGAAGAAATCGGCGTTACGCCAGGTCGCCACGCCGTTGGCACGGCCGGTCATAAAGTTATCGGCATAGGTATAGGAGTCGCCGCCGAATTCCGGCAGCATATCGGTCCAGCCCTCTACGTCGTACAGCACGCCGTAGTTGCGGCCGTAGTCAAAGGTGCCATACTCGCCAAATTTCAGACCGGCAAAGGCCAGACGGGTCCAGGACTGGTTTTCGGAACCTTCGGTGTTGTTGGCCTGAACGTTATATTCCCACTGGCCGTAGCCGGTCATCATATCGTTAATCTGGGTTTCGCCTTTAAAGCCCAGACGGATATAAGTCTGATCGCCATCAGCCTTATTATTATCAGAAAAATAGTGCAGACCATCTACTTTGCCATAGAGATCTAATTTGTTGCCGTCTTTATTATATATTTCTGCTGCATGTGCTGCGCC
>DKMV01000370.1:0-199 GCA_002469605.1 Leclercia sp. UBA7405 | reverse complement strand
TTCTGCTGCATGTGCTGCGCCTGCCGTAATCAGGGCAGGAATCATCAGGGCCAGTACTTTTCTGTTCATGGTGACGCATCCTTAAGCTATTTTATTATTTAATAAGGTATGAACTTTCCGCTGTAGAAAGTGGTCACATGCTAGAACACTCTTTGCACGAGTAATAAAACATAATTGTTACTAAGTGAGTAAAATCTCA
>DKMV01000305.1:14645-18763 GCA_002469605.1 Leclercia sp. UBA7405 | reverse complement strand
CAGGATCAGGGGTTCAGTGCAGATTGAGCCACCCTGGCACGTTCACCGGTGCGGGAGTACCAGAGTAGCAGGGAACGTGAAGTGAACGGAACCACCGCCTGAGTTGCATGTTCCCCTCACCCTAACCCTCTCCCCAAAGGGGCGAGGGAACTGGAATGGGGTCGCATGTTACTCTCACCCTAACCCCAAAGGGGTGAGGGAATCCCCTAAACCCCATACCCCATCATCTTCAGCAACTGCTGGGCATGCTGCACCGCATCCTGGCGATGCGCCACGCCGAGCTTCTGATACAGATTACGAATATGGGTCTTGATGGTAGTGGCTGCCACCGCCAGCTCCCCGGCGATCTGCTCATTGCTGTAGCCCGAATAGATAAGCCCCAGCACCTGCCACTCGCGCTGGGTAAGCGGGCTGGTGCGGATAAGCTCCGGCACCTCCGGGTGGGTCAGCAGACGCTCAACGAAGGTCTCGTCGAAATGGGCAAACTTGTGGCGGTGATGTTGGTTAATCTCGCGCAGAATGCGCTGGGCGCGGTGCTGATCCAGCTCCGGCAGCGTATTGAGCTGAATAAGCTGGCGCAGCTGCTGGGCCATGGTTTCGCCCTCAATCACAAAGTGGCTAATAAAGCCGGTGCGATTAGCCAGCTGCAATGCCTCCAGCAGCCCGCGCTGGGCATCGTTTTTGCGGCCCGCCTGCCAGTAAAGCTGGTTTTGCAGCAGCAGGTTGCGGTTGAGATCGCTCATCAGGCGCAGGCTGCGCGCGTTTTCATTGAGCTCCTCCAGCACGATCTCTGCGGCGTCGAACTCTCCTAACAGGATCTGCGCCCGGGCGATGTTGCGCCACTGGCTCTGCAGGAAGTGGTTGTTGGCGAACTCCGGCATCGGCGTCTGGCGAAGCCAGTTGGCGGCGGATTTTTTATCGCCCGTCATCTGCCAGTAGATCACCCGCACTTTGTCGGCGTTAGAGACCCAGTCGCTGTGATACTGGCCGTTGCCCAGCAGGTTCTCCAGGCGGTTGAGGTGGTTACGGGCATTATCCAGGTCCCCGCGCGCCAGCGAGCACTGCACCAGCAGCGCCAGACATTGCAGCTGCTGCTGCGGCTGGAAGGCAGAGAGCACGCCCACGCCGTGACGGGCGGTGCTTTCCGCCTCGTCGAGACGTGCCCATGCCCACAGCAGCTGGGCGCGGATGCGTAGTAGAAATTCGTGCATCGGCAGCTGCTCAAGATGTTGCTCGCGGATAAGCTGAAACGCTTTCTCCTGCGACTCCCAGGCGGCCTGTAAAAAGCCCTGGGCAAATAAGATTTCGCTCTGCTGGATCATACTCCACAGGGCGTAGTGCCAGACATCGTGCCGGCGGGCCATCTGTTCGGTCTGCTGCATTAACGCCAGCGAGCGGGTGAGATCCCCTTTGCAGTGCAGCACTTCGCCATGCACCGAGGTGGCAACGATACGGCTATAGAAGTTCGCCAGCGGCAGCTCGTCCAGCGCGACCATCGCCAGCCGCTCGGCCTCTTCCTGATCGCCGTCATTAATCGCTACCTGCGCGCGCAGGGCGTTAAATTCCCCGTGCAGCGAGCCATCCATCTCGCCTTTCATCTCCTGCTCGGCCCGGGCCAGCAGGGTATTCACTTCGCTGTAGCGGTGCTGGCTCTGCATCAGCCAGGCCTGCAACAGCACCAGGCGCGGATTCTCCAGCAGACTCTCCCAGGGCAGGGCACGCAGTGACTCTTCCAGCAGCGCCAGTTCGCTATGGTTGAACAGGCTCCAGGCGTGATTAAGCAGAATATCGCGCAGCATGGTGGCATCGCCTGCCGCCAGCGCGTGATGGATCGCCTCGCTCGGGAAGCCCTGCGCCATCCAGCTCTCTGCCGCCGCGCGGTGAATCTCCGCCAGCTCGGCGGCCAGCTCCCACTGGCAGCGCTGGCGCAGGAAGCTGCCAAACAGAGGGTGATAGCTGAACCACTCGCCGGAGTCGTCCATGCGTTGCAGGAACAGACCCTGGCGTTCAATCTCCTCGAGGCGCATCTGGCCGTTATCTTCCCCGGTGACGCGGGCGATCAGCGCATCGTTCATCGAGCGCAGCAGGGAGCTTTTCAGCAGGAACTGGCGGGTGGCGCCGTCAACGCTGTTCAGCACCTCGTCCACCAGATAGTCCGACAGGTGGCTGGCATTAATGCCCGACAGGCGACGGGCGGACTGGTGGGTGGGGCTATTGTTCTGCCGCGCGGAGAGGGCAATCAGCTGCAGGGCCGTCGCCCAGCCGGCCACGTCATCGCACAGGCGGCTGCTTTCGGCGGCCTCGATAGGGTAGGTCAGGCGGCAGTCAAAGAACTGCTTGGCCTCCTGATGATTAAACGACAGCTGCTGGCTGCCCAGCTCCAGCAACTGGTCGCGCACGCGCAGGTTGGCAATACCCAGCTGCGGCAGATTACGCGACAGCACCACCAGGGTGAGATTCTCAGGCTGATGGCGCAGGAAGAAGCGCATAGATTCGTGGATCACCGGGTTGGTAATCAGGTGATAGTCGTCGATCACCAGGAAGAGCGGGCGGTGCCACTCGGCCAGCTCAATAAACAGCTGTGAAAAGAGCGAGGGGAGGCTGGCGTACTGGCGCTTTTGCACCATCACCTCGCTGGTGACGCAGTGACCGTTAGTCGCCTGCTGGATAGCGGCAATCAGATAGCTGGCAAAGCGCTCCTGCTGATTATCCCCCTCATCAAGGGAGTACCATCCCAGATCGCTTTTACCGGCCGCCCACTGTGAAATGAGCGTTGTTTTACCGTAACCCGCAGGGCTCGTTACCAGCGCCAGTCGGTAATTGTTCGCGCCGGAAAGTTTCGCCAGCAACCGTTCGCGGACCACAGTATGGTCAAGACGAACCGGGCGACTTAATTTAGACGGAATCAACATGGTATTCACTTCACTGTGTGGAAAACGAGAATTTTGATTTTTTTTGCGCTTCGTAATTAATCTTTATAAGGTCGGCCAGAAACACTTTTATTGCAAGTTATGACCAGATTTAATGCGCCTGAATTTGCACCTGGTCACAAATTTATTCAACCGCAGCGGGGAACTTTTCCGAAGGGCCTTGAGAGCGCATGGTTTCTGGCCTGCGGTAACATTACTTTCTGACCAGCGAAACGGCAAAAAGGAGTTAATAATCACCTGAGTTAATACAGCGCCGTAATAGTTGAATAGATAAAATAACGGTCGGAATTAAACAACATTGTGAAACGTCTTATTTCACGAAAGTAATACTTTTCAGCTGTAAATATTCCCGCGTAATTAATAAATCTGTTGTAAAAAAATGGCAGATTTTTAGCCTCTTTTCGCTATAAGGCGGCGGCAGAAAGTGGCCGCGATCACACTTTATTGCTCATCCCCGCCACTCCTCCCTGTCTAATCCCTGGCGGGAGGAGGAAGAGGCGTTATGAGCCAGGCACACTAACGCCAACGTGTTTATTTTTATCTACAGGATGCCCAATTTTTATGTCACAGCCGACCTTTAACAAAGCACAATTTCAGGCTGCACTGACGCGTCAGTGGCAGCGTATTGGTATAGTTGCCGCCGAAGAGATGACCCCTCGCCAGTGGTGGCAGGCCGTTAGCGGCGCGCTCGCCGAACTGCTGAACGCCCAGCCCGCGGCGAAGCCGGTAAAAGGCCAGCGCCACGTAAACTATATCTCGATGGAGTTCCTGATTGGCCGTCTGACCGGCAACAACCTGCTGAACCTCGGCTGGTATCAGGAGGTGAGCGAGGTGCTGAAAGGCCACGATATCAACCTCACCGATCTGCTGGAGGAGGAGATCGATCCGGCGCTGGGTAACGGCGGCCTGGGCCGCCTGGCGGCCTGCTTCCTCGACTCGATGGCAACGGTCGGCCAGTCGGCGACCGGCTATGGCCTCAACTATCAGTATGGCCTGTTCCGCCAGTCTTTTGCCGGCGGCCAGCAGATGGAAGCCCCGGACGACTGGCATCGCGGCAGCTATCCGTGGTTTCGCCACAACGAGGCGCTGGATGTGCAGGTGGGCATTGGCGGTAAGGTGACCAAAGCTGGCCACTGGGAGCCGGGCTTTACCATCACCGGCCAGGCCTGGGATCTGCCGGTGCTGGGC
>DKMV01000305.1:0-14499 GCA_002469605.1 Leclercia sp. UBA7405 | reverse complement strand
TGGGATCTGCCGGTGCTGGGCTACCGTAACGGCGTGGCGCAGCCGCTGCGCCTGTGGCAGGCGACCCACGCCCACCCGTTCAACCTGACCAAATTCAACGACGGTGATTTCCTGCGTGCCGAGCAGCAGGGCATCGACGCCGACAAGCTGACGAAAGTGCTCTACCCGAACGACAACCATCTGGCGGGTAAAAAACTGCGCCTGATGCAGCAGTACTTCCAGTGCGCCTGCTCCGTGGCCGACATTCTGCGTCGTCACCACCTGGCGGGGCGCAAACTGAATGAGCTGGCGGAATACGAAGTGATCCAGCTCAACGACACCCACCCGACCATCGCCATTCCCGAGCTGCTGCGCGTGCTGATCGACGAGCACCAGATGAGCTGGGACGACGCCTGGGCCATCACCAGCAAAACCTTCGCCTATACCAACCACACCCTGATGCCGGAAGCGCTGGAGTGCTGGGATGAGAAGCTGATCAAAACCCTGCTGCCGCGCCATATGCAGCTGATCAACGAGATCAACGCCCGCTTTAAAAAGCTGGTGGATAAAACCTGGCCTGGCGACAGCGCGGTCTGGGCGAAGCTGGCGGTGGTGTTTAACAAGCAGGTGCGCATGGCCAACCTCTGCGTGGTGAGCGGCTTTGCCGTGAACGGCGTGGCGGCGCTGCACTCCGACCTGGTGGTGAAAGATCTGTTCCCGGAATATCACCAGCTGTGGCCGAACAAGTTCCATAACGTTACCAACGGCATTACCCCGCGCCGCTGGATCAAGCAGTGCAACCCGGCGCTCTCGGCGCTGTTGGATAAAACCCTTGATAAAGAGTGGGCCGACGATCTCGACCAGCTGATCAACCTGGAAAAACAGGCGGACAACGCGGCATTCCGCGAGACGTATCGCACCATCAAGTTCGACAACAAAGTGCGGCTGGCGGCCTATGTTAAGGCGCGCACCGGCATTGAGATCAGCCCGCACGCGCTGTTCGATATCCAGATTAAGCGTCTGCACGAGTACAAGCGTCAGCACCTGAATTTGCTGCACATTCTGGCCCTCTACAAAGAGATCCGCGAGAACCCGAGCGCCGACCGCGTGCCGCGCGTGTTCCTGTTTGGCGCCAAGGCAGCACCGGGCTATTACCTGGCGAAAAACATCATCTTTGCTATCAATAAGGTGGCGGATGCGATCAATAACGATCCGAAAGTGGGCGATAAGCTGAAAGTGGTCTTCCTGCCGGACTACTGCGTCTCGGCAGCGGAGCTGCTGATCCCGGCGGCGGATGTCTCTGAGCAGATCTCCACCGCGGGCAAAGAGGCCTCCGGCACCGGCAACATGAAGCTGGCCCTGAACGGCGCCCTGACCGTGGGTACGCTGGACGGTGCCAACGTTGAGATCGCCGAGCAGGTGGGCGACGAGAATATCTTTATCTTCGGCCATACCGTGGAAGAGGTGAAAGCCATCAAGGCCAAAGGCTACGACCCGGTGAAATGGCGTAAAAAAGACAAACTGCTGGACGCGGTGCTGAAAGAGCTGGAAAGCGGTAAATACAGCGACGGCGATAAGCACGCCTTCGACCAGATGCTCCACAGCATCGGCAAACAGGGCGGCGACCCCTATCTGCTGATGGCCGACTTTGCCGGCTACGTGGAGGCGCAAAAGCAGGTCGACGTGCTCTATCGCGACCAGGAGGCCTGGACCCGCGCCTGTATTCTGAACACCGCCCGCTGCGGCATGTTCAGCTCTGACCGCTCAATCCGTGACTACCAGGCCCGCATCTGGCAGGCAAAACGCTAAGGAAGCGCGATGGAAAGCAAACGTCTCGATAATGCCGCCCTGGCGGCGGGGATCAGCCCCAGCTACATCAATGCTCATGGTAAAGCGCAGTCTATTGGTGCTGAGACCAAAAGGCGTTTGCTGGATGCCATGCATAAAGCCAAACCCGTCGCCAAAGGGGCGGTAGCCGCGGTACCAAACGTGAAGGTATTCACCGCCGGTAAAAAAATGCCGCTGATGATTGAGGGTAGCGGCGGTTTTAGCTGGCTGTTGACCACCGAAGAGGGGGAGCAGCACAAAGGCCATGCCACCGGCGGCAAAAAACTGAACCTTCCGGCAACGCTGCCGGAGGGCTATCACACCCTGACGCTGACCCAGGACGACCAGCGCTGGCACTGCCGGGTAATAGTGGCGCCACAGCGCTGCTATGAACCTCAGGCCCTGCTGGCAGGCAAAAAGCTGTGGGGCGCCTGCGTGCAGCTCTACACCCTGCGCTCTGAGGCTAACTGGGGGATCGGTGATTTCGGCGATCTGAAGGCGATGCTGGCAGAAGTCGGCAAGCGCGGCGGGGCCTTCATCGGCCTCAACCCCATTCATGCGCTCTATCCGGCCAACCCGGAAAGCGCCAGCCCGTACAGCCCCTCTTCCCGGCGCTGGCTGAATGTCATCTATATCGACGTTAACGGGGTAGAGGATTTCAAAAAGAGCAAAGAGGCGCAGGCCTGGTGGAAGCTTGGCACCACCCGGCAGGCGCTAAAGGCGGCGCGCGAGTCGGAGTGGGTCGATTACTCCACCGTCACCGCCCTGAAGCTGACCGCCCTGCGCATGGCGTGGAAAGGCTTCTCCCAACGTGACGATGAGCAGATGTCGGCCTTCCGCCAGTTTGTGGCCCAGGAGGGTGAAAGCCTCTACTGGCAGGCCGCCTTCGATGCGCTGCACGCCTCGCAGGTGAAAGAGGACGAGATGCGCTGGGGCTGGCCGACCTGGCCACAGGCGTATCAGTCCGTTGATTCACCGGAGGTGAAAGCCTTTTGCGAACAGAACCGCGACGAGGTCGATTTTTACCTCTGGCTACAGTGGCTGGCTTACACCCAGTTTGCCGCCTGCTGGCAGGAGAGCCAGGGCTATAAGATGCCGATTGGTCTCTATCGCGATCTGGCGGTAGGGGTGGCGGAAGGGGGAGCAGAAACCTGGTGCGACCGCGAGCTGTACTGCCTGAAAGCCTCCGTGGGCGCGCCGCCGGATATCCTTGGCCCGCTGGGGCAGAACTGGGGGCTGCCGCCGATGGATCCGCACGTCATCGTGGCCCGCGCCTACGAGCCCTTTATCGAACTGCTGCGCGCCAATATGCAAAACTGCGGCGCGCTGCGTATCGACCATGTGATGTCGGTCCTGCGCCTGTGGTGGATCCCCTATGGCGAAACCGCCGACCACGGGGCCTATGTTCACTATCCGGTGGACGACCTGCTCGCCATTCTGGCGCTGGAGAGTAAACGCCACAGCTGCATGGTGATTGGCGAAGATCTGGGTACCGTACCGGTGGAGATCGTCAGCAAGCTGCGCGACAGCGGCGTTTATTCCTACAAGGTGCTCTACTTTGAAAACGACCACGAGAAGACCTTCCGCGCGCCGCAGGCGTATCCGGAACAGTCAATGGCCGTCGCGACGACGCATGACCTTCCTACGCTTAAAGGCTGGTGGGAAAGCGGCGATCTGACCCTGGGTAAAACTCTGGGGCTCTATCCGGATGAGGTGGTGCTGCGCGGGCTGTATCAGGATCGCGAGCTGTCGAAGCAGGGGCTGCTGGACGCGCTGCATGAACACGGCTGCCTGCCAAAGCGCGCAGGGCACAAGGCGTCGCTGATGGCAATGACCGCCACCCTTAATCGCGGTATGCAGCGCTACATCGCCGACAGTAACAGCGCCCTGTTGGGCCTGCAGCCGGAAGACTGGCTGAATATGGCCGGGCCGGTGAACATCCCGGGCACCAGCTACCAGTACAAAAACTGGCGGCGTAAGCTCTCCACCTCGCTGGAGGCGATGTTTGCCGACGACGGGGTGAACCGGTTGATTAAGGATCTGGATAAGCGCAGAAGGGCGCTGAACCGCAAGAAATAAAACAAAAAACCCGCCGGTTGGCGGGTTTTTTTATGGCTTTACGCGATAGCGCTTATATCACCGCGTTCAGCAGCAGACAGCCAACCAGGCCGCAGACCGAGATAATGGTCTCCAGCATCGACCAGGACTTGATGGTCTCGCCGATGGTGAGGTTGAAGTACTCCTTGAACAGCCAGAAGCCCGGATCGTTAACGTGAGAGAAAATCACGCTACCGGAACCGACCGCGATAACCATCAGCTCCGGGCTGACGCCGGTGGTGGCGATCAGCGGCGCCACGATACCGCCCGCGGTGATGGCCGCAACGGTGGCGGAGCCCAGCGCGATACGCAGCACGGCGGCGATAGACCAGGCCATCAGGATCGGCGAGATGTTGGTTTCGTGCATCATAGAGGCGATGTATTTATCCACGCCGCTGTCGACCAGTACCTGCTTAAACGCACCGCCGCCGCCGATGATCAGCAGCATCATGGCGATGATTTTGATCGCCGAACTCAGGGTGTCGTTAATCTGGTCCATGCTGCGGCCACGGTTCAGACCGAAGGTGAACAGCGCAATCAGCACCGCAATCAGGGTAGCCATCACCGGGTCGCCGAGGAACTCCGCAACGCCAAGGAAGGCATGGCCTTTCGGCAGCACCATCTCCGCGACGGCGCGCATGGCCATCAGCACAACCGGCACCAGAGAGGTCCAGACGCTGACGCCAAAGCCCGGCATCTCTTCTTCAGTGAAGGTTTTGGCACTGTAGAGACCTTCCGGGATCGGCTTATCAATGCCTTTCAGGCAGCGGGCAAACACCGGGCCTGCCAGGATAACGGTTGGGATCGCCAGAATAGTACCGAACAGCAGGGTCTTACCCATATCGGCGTGGAAGATAGTGGCGATAGCGGTCGGGCCCGGGTGCGGCGGCAGGAAGCCGTGGGTCACCGAGAGCGCGGCGGCCATCGGCACGCCAACAAACAGCAGCGGGATGTTAGCGGCTGCGGCGATGGTGAACACCAGCGGCAGCATCAGCACGAAGCCCACTTCATAGAACAGGGCGAAACCAACGGTAAAGCCGGTTAGCACCACTGCCCACTGAATATGCTGCTTGCCGAATTTAGCAATCAGGGTAGTGGCGATACGCTGGGCGCCGCCGCAGTCTGCCAGCATTTTGCCGAGCATGGCGCCGAAGCCCATGATCAGCGCCAGGCTACCGAGCGTACCGCCGACCCCGGCCTTGATGGAGCCGATCACTTTTACCAGCGGCATACCCTGCATCAGACCGACTGCAAGGGCCACCAGAACCAGAGCGATGAAGCCGTTCAGCTTAAAACGGATCATCAACAGCAGTAATAACACAACACCGATAGCGACGATAACTAATGGCATGATTGACCTGGCCTTTGAATTGTTATGGGTAACGTCGTTGTCTGACGACAATTTCCAAATGCCCCAACCGGGAGCAGAGTTTTATTGGCACTAAGACTGATACCATCCAGACGTTTAAGTTTAGACGGCTGTTATAGGGGAAGAGTAGTGCCCGCGTGAATGATACGGGTAACATTGATGGGTTGAGAATCACCCAGGTGGTCAAAATGTGAATTATGAGACGCAGGTCATGTTATGGCGGGGGGAGAAAATAGGATTTTTGCCCGAAACGGGGTGCGGTTTCGGGCAAAAAGAGCAGAAAACTTAGTAGTAGGAGTGTTCGCCGCGCTGGTGTTCGGTGAGGTCGCGCACGCCTTTCAGCTCCGGGAACTCGTTCAGCAGCTGCTTCTCGATCCCCTCTTTCAGGGTGACGTCGACCATGGAACAGCCGTTACAGCCGCCGCCAAACTGCAGGATCGCCAGGCCATCTTCGGTGATCTCCATCAGGGAGACGCGTCCGCCGTGGCCAGCCAGCTGCGGGTTGATCTGCGACTGCAGCAGGTACTCAACGCGCTCCATCAGCGGGGCGTCGTCGCTCACTTTACGCATCTTGGCGTTTGGCGCTTTCAGCGTTAATTGCGAACCAAGCTGATCGGTAACGAAATCGATCTCCGCGTCTTCCAGATACGGTGCGCTCAGTTCATCGACATAGGCAGTCAGTTGCTCAAATTTCAGGGCGGTGTCAGTTGCTTCCACAGCGTCCGGTGGGCAATAAGAGACGCCGCATTCTGCGTTCGGGGTACCCGGGTTAATCACGAAAACGCGGATCTGGGTCCCTTCTTCCTGATTTGCCAGCAGTTTGGCAAAGTGCGCTTGTGCAGCATCGGAAATACGGATCATAGCATTGGCCTAATAGTTGACTAAATTACCTGGGTATAATACGCCCAACCAGAGGGCGCTACAAGGTTCGACACAGACACCATACCTGAACCGAGGCTGCACCGCTTCGCAAAAGCAGGCGGGATAGTTCAGCCGCGGTAGTACCCGTCGTCACGACATCATCCACTATAGCGATATGGCGGCCCGCCACCGGGAATTCAAGCCGGAACGCCTGCTTCAGGTTCTGTTTACGCCGCCTGGCGCTCAGGTGATGCTGGGTGGCGGTGGCCCGGATGCGCCGTAATGTGGCGGGGTGGTAGTCACACCGCAGCCAGCGCGCCAACGGACGGCAGAGCAGGTCGCTCTGGTTAAAGCCCCGCCGCCAGTGGCGCCCTCGCCAGAGCGGCACGCTGACAATCAGCTCCACGGGCGGCAGGGCGCGGCTGCGTCTGGCCTCCAGGATAGCCAGCAGCAGCAGCCTTGCGAGGGGCTGCGCCAGCTGGCTGCGGCGAGAAAACTTCAGCTGATGCACCAGTTGGCTTACCGGCGGCACGTAGCCGCCTACCGCCACCAGGCTCTGCCAGGGCGGTGGCTTTTGCAGGCAGCGGCCGCAGGGCAGCCGCTCGTTAAAGGCCGCCAGTCCGCAGCGGGGACAGCGCTGTTGCGGGGCCGTTATCCCTTTTACGCAGACCGAGCAGATCCCCCAGTGGCTCAGCATCAGCGGCATCCGGCATAGCCAGCACAAGCCAGGCACTGTTAGCATAGGCCTCCTCCTTGAAGAAAAAAGAGAAGAGTAAGCGATGAAGAGACTCTGGTGGCAGACCGTTGGTACGGGAAATTGTCATCTTGTGCTGCTGCACGGATGGGGGCTGAACGCCGAAGTATGGAACAACATTCGTGAGGAACTCGCCTCGCAATTTACCCTGCACCTGGTGGATCTGCCCGGTTTTGGCCGCAGCCATGGCTATGGCGCCCTGACGCTTGAGGAGATGGCTCAGGAGGTGCTGGAGCAGGCGCCGCAAAAAGCCATCTGGCTTGGCTGGAGCCTGGGCGGGCTGGTGGCAAGCCAGATTGCCCTTACCCATCCCGAGCGCGTCCAGGCGCTGGTGACAGTCGCCTCGTCCCCCTGTTTTAGCGCCCGTGACGGGTGGCCGGGTATCAAACCTGAGGTGTTAGCCGGTTTCCAGCAGCAGCTGAGCGATGATTTTCAGCGCACAGTAGAGCGTTTTCTGGCGCTGCAAACCATGGGCACCGAGAGCGCGCGCCAGGATGCGCGTCTGCTGAAAAGCACGGTTCTTGCGCTGCCGATGCCGGAGGTGAGCGTCCTTAATGGCGGGCTGGAGATCCTGAAAACGGTGGATCTGCGCGAACCGCTGGCGGCGTTGTCGCTGCCGCATCTGCGGATTTATGGCTATCTCGACGGGCTGGTGCCGCGCAAGATCGTGCCGCTGCTGGATGAAGGGTGGCCGCAGAGCGAATCTCAGGTCATTGCCAAAGCGGCGCACGCCCCCTTTATTTCGCATCCCGCCGGGTTCTGCGAGGCGCTGGTTGCCTTAAGCCAGCGTTTAGACTGATTATTTTTTATTTCGCCTGGAAAAAGTGACGTGCCGAAAATATAATCAATATATCGTCGCGGTTGTCCCGCTTTCGATATCAAAACTACAATCCTTTTTGGGAGTCATGGATATGAAACTTGTCACAGGTATTGTTGCTTCTCTGGTTATTGGTTCACTCTCTTTTGGCGTTATGGCGGCAGAAGAGCTGCAGAAAGATAAAGTGAAAGAGATGAATTTGACGAAAGTGGGCGATATTTCTACATCTGATACCACCGCGCCAATGGATGCGAGAAAAGAGCTTTCCAAAAAAGCGGATGAACTGGGCGGCAAGTACTATGTCGTTACCAGCGCCAACAAAGATCAGAAAGACGTCCACGCCACTGCAGAAGTGTACAAATAAAGATAAAGCCGGGCAGATTTGCCCGGCTTTATTAACCCTTAACGCAGCGCCCACCACTCCCTGAGACAGGCTTTTCCTTCCGGGCAGCTTTTGCAACTGCCGGACAGGCATCCGTCGGCATCTTCCTGAATACGCACCGCTCTCCCCATGGCTTCCAGTCTTGCCAGCATGGCATCAATCAGCGGTTGCGGCGTACGCAGGCGCAGGCTGAGCTGCTTCGCCTCCATGCGTCCCTGCAGGGCCAGTAAATCGCGTACCTCAATGATCGATGCCATCTGTATGCTCCTTAGTGACACTCGGTCGCCGGCTCGTCGCAGCAGGCCGCCGCCGTTTTACGGGTTGCCAGCAGGTTCACGTTCACGCGGCTGCGCGCCCGGCGCAGCAGGCCCAGCACCAGCAGGTTGAACAGCACCACTGCCAGAATGCAGGTCAGGCTGTAGTGCGGATGCTGGCTGAAGTTGACGCTCTGATAGAACACCGTGGCCAGCGAGTAGGCGATGTTCAGCCCCCAGAGGATCGAGAAGCCCATCCAGCCGCGGCTGGACTCGCGGGCAATCGCCCCCATCACCGAGATGCACGGAATATAGAGCAGGACAAAAATCAGGTAGCTGTAGGCGGCGGATGCGCTGCCAAACTTCTCGCTCATCACGCCCATCGCGCCGGTTGCCATCTCTCCGTCGCCTTTGCTGGCTTCAATCGGGTTGGCAAGCACGCTCAGGCTGAAAGTATCTTTCAGGCTCTGCCAGGTTTCATCCACGGCGCTTACCAGCTCATCGCCCATGTGGAACTCTGCCGGGTTGAACTCCTCTTCCTGAATGTTTTCGGCGGTATAGAGGGTGTTCAGCGTACCTACTACCACCTCTTTGGCCATCGCACCGGTAAAGAGCCCAACGGTCGCCTGCCAGTTATCTTCATGCACGCCGATCGGTTTAAACAGCGGAGTAATAACGCGGCTGACGGAGGCCAGCGCCGAGTCGTTAATGTTGTCGGCTGCCTGGCCGTTAAGCGTGAAGCTGTTAAGCGCGCTGAGGAAGATGCTGACCACGACAATGACTTTACCGGCGCGGAGCACGAAGCCTTTCAGGCGCTGCCAGGTCTGGATCAGCAGGCTCTTGACGTGCGGCACGTGATAGACCGGCAACTCCATCACGAACGGCGAGGCTTCCCCACGCATCAAGGTGTATTTCAGCATCAGGCCGGTGAGAATAGCCATCACGATCCCCAGCACGTACAGGGAGAAGACCGCCAGCGCGCCCTCCTGGCCGAAGAAGGCCGCGGCAAAGACGGCAAAGATAGCCAGACGCGCGCCGCAGGACATAAAGGGCGCCATCATGATGGTCATCAGCCGCTCGCGTGGGGCATCCAGCGTACGGGCGCCCATCACCGAAGGGACGTTGCACCCAAAGCCGACAATCAGCGGCACAAAGGATTTGCCCGGCAGGCCCAGGGCCTGCATCAGGCGGTCCATTACAAAGGCCGCGCGTGCCATGTAGCCGGAATCTTCAAGGAACGACAGGAACAGGTACATCATGCCGATCTGCGGCACCAGCGGCAGCACGGTGTTGATCCCGCCGCCAATACCCTGTGCAAGGAAGATGGTCAGCCATTCCGGGAAGTGCAGGGTGTAGCCAAGCCACTGGAGCCCGTGGATAAAGACCGCCACCGAGCCGACGTCAAACAGCGGCTGCAGCGCGCCGCCGATGTTAATGGCCAGCAGGAACATCAGGTACATCACCAGCAGGAAGATGGGCAGCCCGAGGAAGCGATTCAGGATGAGCTTGTCCACCGCGGTGGTAAAGCGACTCGGCTCGGCGGTCAGGGTATTGCTCACCCCTTCGCAGATGGCGGCGATGCTCTGATAGCGCGCATCAGCAATATGCAGGGCCGGGTCGTCCAGCTCCGCGTTAAGCTCCGCCAGGCTACGATCCAGCTGCTGCGCGGCGTTGCCGGCAAAGGCGCGGCTGTAGATATCCCCTTCCAGCATCTGCAGGCCGAGCCAGCGGCGCTGTTTCTGTGGCAGAGTACGAGGCATGGCCTGCGCCAGCCGATCGGCTTCGCGCAGCAGAGGTTTAGCGTAATGCACCAGCTCGATATCCGTATTCTGCTGATGACGGTCTACCGCCAGCTTCAGGGCATCGATACCGCGGGCACGGGTTGAGACCAGCGGCACGACCGGGCAGCCAAGACGCGCCGAGAGGGCGTCGATATCCACGCGGATGTTTTGCTTTTCGGCGATATCCAGCATGTTGAGCGCTACCACGCAGGGGATACCCAGCTCCAGCAGCTGCAGCGTCAGATAGAGGTTACGCTCCAGGTTTGAGGCGTCGACCACGTTAATCAGTAAATCCGCGTCGCCGCTCAGAATATAGTGACAGGCAATCTGCTCATCGAGCGAGGTTTGTGACGAGATGGTGGTCAGAGAATAGGTGCCGGGCAGATCCACGAGGGTGACGTTATTATCCGTGGTGGAGAATTGCCCCTCTTTACGCTCTACCGTTACCCCTGCCCAGTTACCCACGCGCTGGCGTGCGCCGGTTAACTGGTTAAATAAGGTTGTCTTGCCAGAATTTGGATTGCCAATTAAGCCAATGGTTAATTTATTCATTTTTTAAAACTCGTGATAACAGCGGGCGGATTACTGACGTAAAGCTTCGACTTCAATTAACGCGAGATCTTTTTTTCGTAATACCAGATTAACGCGGCGGGTTTCGATATGAATAGGATCGCCCAAGGGCGCCACGCGCACCACCCGGAATGATGAGCCTGGCAGCATGCCCAGCGACAGGAGCTTCTGCCGGTATGCCGGGCTGATGTCGCGGGTAAAGCCGGTGATCTTCCATGCACTGTCTGGAGTAAATTGCATAGTGCCTACTTACCGAGGTGAAAAAATAAACAGATGCAATGATAATGAGAATGGTTTTTATCAGCAATATTCAAACTGTGACGAAATGTTGAAAGTGCTATTAATTCGCAGACTGTTTGACCTTGCTCAATATTTATTACCTCTCCCGGGGTTGACGAAAAAGTGTATTTGTTAATGGAGTGATAATTTCCGGTTTAATAATGGATATGCAATCGGTTACAGAATTAAATAAGCGAATTATTAATAAGAAATAAAAAAGCCCCGCCTGACATGGCGGGGCGGGGGGATTAACGTTTTTTACCCATGGCCGCCGCCAGCGCATCCATCATTGCGCTATTGCCGGCAGGCTGCGCGTCGCGACCGCGCGGTTTTGCCGCTTTGGTCGCCGGGCGCTGCTGCTCCCGCGCGCCGCCGCTACCGCGACGGGCATTGGTTTCGCCCGGCTGCTCGTCCAGGCGCATGGTCAGGGCGATACGCTTACGCTGCAGATCGACCTCCAGTACTTTCACCTTCACGATGTCGCCCGCTTTCACCACGGTGTGCGGATCTTCCACGAACTTATCCGCCAGCGACGAGATGTGGACCAGGCCATCCTGATGCACGCCGATATCGACAAAGGCACCGAAGTTGGTGACGTTGGTGACCGCACCTTCCAGCACCATGCCCGGCAGCAGGTCGTTCATGGTCTCGACGCCGTCGGCAAAGGTGGCGGTTTTGAACTCCGGACGCGGATCGCGGCCCGGTTTCTCCAGCTCTTTGATAATGTCGGTGACGGTCGGCACGCCAAACTGTTCGTCGGTGAAATCCGCCGCCTTCAGGTTACGCAGCTCGCTGCTGTTGCCCATCAGATCCTTCAGAGCCTGTTGGGTGGCAGCCAGAATACGCTCTACCACCGGATAGGCTTCCGGGTGAACGGTGGAGGCATCCAGCGGGTTATCGCCGTGGTTAATGCGCAGGAAGCCGGCGCACTGCTCGAAGGCTTTTGGCCCCAGACGGCTTACCTTCAGCAGCTGCTGGCGGCTGCGGAACTGACCGTTCTCATCGCGCCAGGCGACGATGTTCTGCGCCATCATCCGGGTCAGGCCCGCCACGCGGGTGAGCAGGGCGACGGAGGCGGTGTTCAGGTCCACCCCCACGGCGTTTACGCAGTCTTCCACCACCGCATCCAGCTTGCGTGCCAGCTGGGTCTGGCTGACATCGTGCTGATACTGGCCCACGCCGATGGATTTCGGGTCGATTTTCACCAGCTCCGCCAGCGGATCCTGTAAACGACGGGCGATAGAGACCGCGCCGCGCAGGGAAACGTCCAGATCCGGGAACTCAAGCGCCGCCAGCTCGGAGGCGGAGTAGACGGAGGCACCCGCTTCGCTGACGATCACCTTCTGGGCGGTAACTTTCGGGAACTGCTTCTGCACGTCCAGATAGAAACGCTCGGTTTCGCGCGAGGCGGTGCCGTTACCGATGGCTACCAGCTCCACGTTATGCTTCTCGCAGAGCGCCGCTACGATCGTCGCCGCTTTCGCCGCCTGGCCGGTGTGTGGATAGATGGTGTCGGTGGCAACCAGCTTGCCGGTGCCATCCACCACGGCTACCTTCACGCCGGTGCGCAGACCCGGATCGAGGCCCATGGTGGCGCGCAGGCCCGCCGGAGCGGCCATCAGCAGATCGTGCAGGTTACGGGCAAAGACGTTGATCGCTTCGTCTTCGGCGCGCTCGCGCACGGTGCCCATCAGTTCGGTTTCGAGGTGCATCAGCACCTTAATACGCCAGGTCCAGCTGACGACCCCTTTACGCCAGGCGTCTGACGGGGCGTTATTCAGGCGCAGGCCGAGGTGATCGATAATGATCTGCTCGCAGTGGCTCTCTTTAGGCGGTTCGTCAAACTGCGGGTCGGCATTGAGCGAGAGTTGCAGCACGCCTTCGTTGCGGCCGCGGAACATCGCCAGCGCGCGGTGCGACGGGGTAGTGGAGATAGGTTCGTGATGGTCGAAGTAGTCGCGGAACTTAGCCCCTTCCTCCTCTTTACCGGCCACCACGCTGGCCACGATATGGGCATTTTTCCACAGATAATCACGCACCTTTGCCAGCAGGGCCGCGTCTTCCGCGAAGCGCTCCATCAGGATGTAGCGCGCGCCGTCGAGAGCGGCCTTCACGTCCGCCACCCCTTTATCGGCGTCGATGTATTGTGCGGCGGCGGTCTCAGGGGTGTGCGACGGATCGTTCCACAGCAGGTCCGCCAGCGGCTCAAGGCCCGCTTCGATGGCAATCTGCCCGCGGGTGCGGCGCTTTGGCTTATAGGGCAGGTAGAGGTCTTCTAATTCGGTTTTGCTCAGGGTGCCGTTGATGGCTTTTGCCAGATCGTCGGTAAGCTTGCCCTGGTCGCCGATGGATTTCAGAATCGCCTGGCGTCTCTCTTCCAGCTCGCGCAGGTAGCCCAGGCGGGTTTCCAGGTTTCGCAGCTGGGTGTCATCCAGACCGCCGGTGACTTCCTTACGATAACGTGCAATAAACGGCACGGTGTTCCCTTCATCAAGCAGGCGAACGGCAGCTTCTACCTGTTCGGCTCTGGCCTGAAGTTCACCCGCAATAATGCGGCAGAGCGACTCTTTCATCATGATCAGTTCATCTAGTGGATCGAAAATCAGGGGGACAGTTATACGGGCTGACACCGCAAAATGCCAGCCGGGGAGAGGGGACTCGGACTATTTTACGTACTCGATCTCGTTTACGTACCAGCTGGCTTCGCCCGCCGGGGTGTGGACGATGGCGATGTCGCCCACCTCTTTTTTGAGCAGCGCGCGGGCCATCGGGGAGTCGATGGAGATGTAATCCTTACGACCAAAAATTTCATCGTAACCGACGATGCGAAAGCGCTTGAGATCGCCGTCGTCGTTTTCAATTTCTACCCACGCGCCGAAAAAGACTTTGCCCTCCTGCTGGGGGGAGTAATCGACGATTTTCAGGTTTTCTAAGCACTTGGTGAGATAGCGTACCCGGCGGTCGATCTCGCGCAGCCGCTTTTTGTTGTACTGGTAGTCCGCGTTTTCGCTCCGGTCTCCGAGGCTGGCGGCCCAGGTCACTTTCTTGGTCACTTCCGGGCGCTCTTCCCGCCACAGCGTATCCAGTTCTTTCTTCAGATTTTCGTACCCTTCGCGGGTGATCAGAGGCGTTTTCATTTTCGGACCTTACGACGTGGGTTGCATACCTTGCGCAGATTACGTATCACTAAGCTATTCAGACAGAAATATTCATAATTTATGTGATTAAATGTGCAGATAAGCTGCTGTTAAATATGCTTTGTAACAATTTCGACTAGAATTTATACCAGATTTAGCTGGTCCATTACGCGCACTTTTTTAGAATACGCACTTCAAAAGTATCCGAACCTTTGGGAGTACAAACGATGCAAGAGAATTATAAAATTCTGGTGGTGGATGACGACATGCGCCTGCGCGCGCTGCTTGAGCGTTATCTTACCGAGCAGGGCTTCCAGGTTCGCAGCGTGGCGAACGCCGAACAGATGGATCGCCTGCTGACCCGTGAATCTTTCCACCTGATGGTGCTGGAT
>DKMV01000084.1:11665-12219 GCA_002469605.1 Leclercia sp. UBA7405 | reverse complement strand
AAAAAAAAATCACTGGATACAGTATGGTACCCTTAACCTTTCTTCGTAATAAAGCCACACGCAGCCTTCCTCTGGTGCTTGCCGCGCTCATTTTTGCAGGCTGCGGCACCCAGGCGCCGGATCAAACTACCGCCCATATGGAGGGTAGCGCCCAGGCAGACTCGGGCTACTATCTGCACCAGATGGAGCAGAGCACAGATGATACCAGGATAAACTGGCAATTACTTGCCATTCGTGCACTGCTCAAAGAGGGCAAGACCCAACAGGCCGGCGAACTCTTTAAGCAGCTGCCGACTGAACTCAGCGACAGCCAGCGCCGGGAGCGGACGCTGCTCTCGGCAGAATTGAACGTGGCGCAGAAAGCCTACCCCGCTGCAAAAAAAATCCTCGGCGATATCGACCTGAGCGCGCTGGATAAAAACCAGCAGGCCCGCTTCTGGCAGGCAGGTATCGCGGTCGAGCAGGGCCGCCCTTCCCTGACCCTGCTTCGCGCGCTAATCGCGCAAGAGCCGCTGGTGAGTGGCACAGATAAACAGAAAAACATCGATGCCACC
>DKMV01000084.1:470-11500 GCA_002469605.1 Leclercia sp. UBA7405 | reverse complement strand
AGCGACTGGCAGACCCGCTATCCGAACAATCCGGGTGCCAAAATGCTACCGACGCAACTGGTCAACGTGCAGAACTTTAAGCCCGTTTCGACCAGCAAAATCGCACTGCTGCTGCCCCTCAACGGTCAGGCCGCCGTCTTTGGCCGCGCCATTCAGCAGGGGTTTGAAGCGGCTAAAAACGGTACTGCCCCGGTTAGCGGCAACGCCGTTCCTGCTCAGGTTGCGCAGGCCGCCAACGCCGGGGACGTGGTCAGCCCCTCTGCGGTGGAAACCAGCGACCTGACGGCGAACCAGCAGCAGGGAACGATGCAAAACCCCGTGCAGGCCCCTACCGCGGATCCGCAGGCCGAAGCGCCGACGTCAGATGCCGCGCCTGCTGCTGAGCCAGCAGAGGCCGCACCGGCGGCAGCCGAAACCTCTCCGGCCGTTGCTGAACAGCCGCAGGCGCCGGTCCAGCCGCAGACTGCAGCAGCGCCGGGCGCAGAACTGAAAATTTACGACACCAGCGCTCAGCCCCTGGACCAGGTTCTGGCTCAGGTCCAGCAGGATGGAGCCAGCATCGTGGTCGGGCCGCTGCTGAAAAACAACGTCGAAGAGCTGTTAAGGAGCAATACGCCCCTGAACGTGCTGGCCCTTAACCAGCCGGAGCAGGTGCAGAACCGTGCCAATATCTGCTACTTCGCCCTTTCGCCGGAAGATGAAGCCCGCGATGCGGCGCGTCATATTCACGAGCAGGGCAAGCAGGCGCCGCTGTTGCTGATCCCACGCAGCACGCTGGGCGACCGCGTGGCTAAAGCCTTTGCCGAAGAGTGGCAGCAACTTGGCGGCGGCGTGGTGCTGCAGCAGAAATTTGGCTCCAGCTCAGAGCTGCGTGCCGGCGTCAACGGCGGTGCAGGCATCGCCCTGAACGGTAGCCCGGTCTCCGCCAGTCTGCCGCAGCAGCAGGGTGTGACCATTGGCGGGCTGAACATTCCGGCGCCACCCACCGATGCGCAGATCAGCGGCGGTGGCAACGTGGATGCGGCCTATATCGTCGCCACTCCGGAAGAGATCGCCTTTATCAAACCGATGATCGCCATGCGCAACGGCAGCCAGAGCGGCGTTAACCTGTATGCCAGCTCCCGCAGCGCGCAGGGCACCGCCGGCCCGGATTTCCGTCTGGAGATGGACGGGTTGCAGTACAGCGAGATCCCTATGCTGGCCGGCAGCAACCCGGCGCTGATGCAGCAGGCGCTAAGCAACGTACGTAACGACTACTCGCTGGCGCGCCTCTACGCCATGGGCGTTGACGCCTGGGCGCTGGCTAACCACTTCACCCAGATGCGCCAGGTGCCGGGCTTCGAAATTAGCGGCAATACCGGCGATCTGACCGCCTCACAGGACTGCGTGATTAACAGGAAGTTATCATGGCTCAAATACCAGCAGGGGCAGATCGTCCCGGCCAGTTAAGCCGCAAGCAGACCGGCGATGCGTGGGAGTTACAGGCGCGTCGCTGGCTGGAGCGCAAAGGACTGCGTTTCATCGCCGCAAACGTCCGCGGGCGCGGCGGTGAGATAGACCTCATCATGCAGGAGGGCCCGGTAACGGTATTTGTTGAAGTACGTTACCGCCAGTCATCACGCTTTGGCGGTGCCGCCGCCAGCGTGACCCGTGCCAAGCAGCAAAAACTCTTACAAACCGCCCGGTGGTGGCTTAGCCGCCAGAATGGGAGCTTTGATACTGTGGATTGCCGGTTCGATGTGGTAGCCTTCACCGGAAACGCCATCGAATGGCTTAAAAACGCCTTCGGCGAAGACGCCTAAAACCGATCGTTAAGGGATATCGTGCTCGAAAGAATTAAGGTTTGCTTCACAGAAAGCATTCAGACTCAGATTGCCGCGGCAGAAGCGCTGCCGGATGCCATCTCCCGCGCGGCGATGACGCTGGTGCAGTCCCTGCTCAATGGCAACAAAATTCTCTGTTGTGGCAACGGCACATCGGCCGCTAACGCACAGCATTTTGCTGCCAGTATGATCAATCGCTTTGAAACTGAGCGCCCAAGTTTACCCGCCATTGCACTTAATACCGATAACGTGGTCTTAACAGCGATTGCTAACGATCGTCTTCACGATGAGATTTATGCCAAGCAAGTCCGTGCCTTAGGTCATGCCGGTGATGTGCTGCTGGCGATTTCGACCCGGGGTAACAGCCGCGACATCGTCAAAGCCGTTGAGGCAGCCGTGACCCGCGATATGACTATCGTGGCGTTAACGGGCTACGACGGTGGCGAGCTGGCCGGGCTGCTGGGCCCGCAGGACGTGGAGATTCGCATTCCTTCTCACCGTAGCGCGCGTATTCATGAGATGCACATGCTGACGGTGAACTGCTTATGCGACCTGATCGATAACACGCTTTTCCCTCACCAGGATGATTAAGGAGTATACATGAAGGCATTTTCGCCCCTCGCAGTCCTTATTTCTGCGCTGCTGCTGCAGGGATGTGTGGCTGCTGCTGTGGTTGGTACGGCGGCCGTGGGCACCAAAGCGGCGACCGACCCACGCACGGTAGGAACCCAGGTGGATGACGGTACGCTGGAGCTGCGCGTGAACAGCGCCTTGTCAAAAGACGAACAGATTAAGAAAGAAGCGCGTATTAACGTCACCGCTTATCAGGGCAAAGTGCTGCTGGCAGGCCAGGCGCCAAACACCGAGCTGGCGTCCCGTGCGAAGCAGATCGCCATGGGCGTAGAGGGTGCCACCGAAGTCTATAACGAAGTGCGTCAGGGCCAGCCTATCGGTCTGGGCACCGCCTCTTCGGATACCTGGATCACCACCAAAGTGCGTTCGCAGCTGCTGGGTAGCGATCAGGTGAAATCATCTAACGTGAAAGTGACCACCGAGAACGGTGAGGTGTTCCTGCTGGGCCTGGTGACCGACCGCGAAGGCAAAGCGGCAGCGGATATCGCCAGCCGGGTAAGCGGCGTGAAGCACGTCACCACCGCCTTTACCATTATTCAGTAACCGCAACTTCGGCCCTCTCCCTGCGGAGAGGGTCTCTTCAGAACAGCGCGATAGCGCCCGTCAGCATCCCACTCAACGCCACCAGCGCCCCCGTCAGCCACAGGGCTTTTGCCGGGAAGGATTTACGCAGCATAACCAGCGACGGCAGGCTTACCGCAGGCAGGGTAATTAACAGCGCCAGCGCCGGAGCAGTGCCCATTCCGGCCAGCATCATGGTCTGGACGATGGGAATTTCTGCCGCCGTCGGGATCACAAACAGCATCCCGGCAATCGCCAGACCAATCACCCATAGCAGCGAGTTATCAATAGCCCCCTCCGCATGGGGGAAGAGCCAGACGCGCGCCGCGCCGAGCGCCAGCACCGCCAGAATATAAACCGGAATGGTGCTCCAGAAGAGCTGCCATAACGCTCTGCCCCAGCGCGTGAGGAAACTACCCTGCGGCTCCGGCTGGGCAACCTCCAGCGGCGCGGCGCTGACGGCAGTCTCCTTCACCAGTTTTTGCACCACTGTCGCCACCGCCAGCACGGTTACGAGGCCGGCGACCAGGCGGATAATGGCAAAATGCCAGCCGAGCACAAAGCCCATAAACACCAGCGTAGCCGGATTAAGCAGCGGGTTGCCCATCCAGAACGCCAGCGCGCCGCCCATCGATACCTGTTGGCGGCGCATGCCGGGGGTAACCGGCGCCGCACAGCAGGTGCACATCATGCCGGGCAGTGAGAAGAGGGTCCCCAGCAGCGTCCCCTGGAAACGGGGTTGCCCTAAAGTCTTCAGCAGCCAGTTACGCGGAATAAGCACCTGAACCAGCGAGCCGAGCAGCACGCCCAGCACCGCCGCTTTCCAGACCGCCAGGAAGTAGACCAGCGCATAATCCCACGCCGCCTGAAGCGGACTGTTATCTGCGTTGCCGAGAATCGATTTACCAATTGAGTGTGTTTCTGCCGCCGTGAAGGCTTTGCCGTAATAAGGCTGCCATTTCACATACCAGAGACCAATAATAACGACGGCGAAAAAGAGTGCGGGTTTCCACCACTGAAGTGGTGTTACCGCCTGAGATGAAGACTGACCAGCCATAGCATTTCCCGGGAGTGTTGTAATTTTGCCCGGGGATATTACGCCTCGCTTTTTGAAATTTCACGTAGTTTTGCCGAGGGAATTATATTTATCCCCTGAATAGATGGGGTCAGCCCCTCGATCAGCATGGCTCTCGCCACGTCACGCCCGTCGATAGACTTCCAGTTTCCCGGCAGGAGTGAAAACAGCGGCGCAAAAACCGACTCGCTAAACCTGTGCTTCTCGCGTTCGCCCAGAAGCATCGACGGGCGAACGATGGTCAGCCACTCCCACTTCTGCGCAATCAGCGCCTCTTCCATCTTGCCTTTTACCTTGTTGTAAAAGAAAGGCGAGCTGGGGCTGGCACCCATGGAGCTGACCACCAGGAAGTGTTTAGCCCCGCGTTTTTTCGCCGTCAGGGCAGTATCTATTACCAGGGTGTAATCCGCGTGGATAAAGGCTTCTTTGCTGCCCGCCTCGCGGCGGGTCGTGCCAAGGCAGCAAAAGGCGATATCGATGGGATCCTCTACCATTGCCAGCGCATCGGTAAGCTGGGGATCGTGGGGGTTAAAAACGCCGGCGATATCCCCCAGCGGGCGGCGGGTCGGGGCGGCGATGTAGTTCACCCGCTTATCCTGGATAAGCATTCGCAGCAGGTGGCTACCCACCAGACCGGTCGCGCCGGTTATTAATACCTGACTCATTTCGCCCCCTTTGCAGAATAGTCCGTTTGCGGATCTGCGCTGTTCAACCACACTTAGAAGTCTGTTACCGGTAAGTATTTACCACAAACGGAGAAAAAGCTGTTTATAGCCAAAGCAACGGAGGAAGCATGAGCAAGAAAATCGCAGTCTTGATCACCGACGAGTTTGAGGATTCAGAATTCACTTCACCTGCCGAGGCGTTCCGCAAAGCGGGACATGAAGTCATTACCATTGAGAAAGAGGCGGGTAAAACGGTAAAAGGCCATAAAGGCGAGGCCAGCGTCACCATCGATAAAGCTATTGATGATGTCAGCCCGACCGACTTTGACGCCCTGCTGCTGCCGGGCGGACACTCCCCTGACTCCCTGCGCGGCGACGATCGTTTTGTCAGTTTCACACGGGATTTCGTCTCCAGCGGCAAGCCGGTTTTCGCTATCTGTCACGGTCCGCAGCTGCTGATCAGCGCAGAGGTTGTCCGCGGGCGTAAGCTGACCGCGGTGAAACCTATCGTTATCGACCTGAAAAACGCCGGGGCCGAGTTCTACGATCAGGAAGTGGTGATTGATGGCGATCAGCTGGTAACCAGCCGTACGCCGGATGACCTGCCCGCCTTTAACCGGGAAGCGCTACGCCTGCTCGGCGCGTAGCCAGTGAAGTTTTTTACCAAAGCCCAGCGTATTGTCGGTGAACTTCAGTTCGTCCAGGCGGATCTCCCAGACAGGGGCTGACATCGCAGCGGCAACCGGAAAGCGGCGAATATAGCGTTTACGCATGGCGTCGCTTTCCTCTCCCTCAAGACGGCGGATCTCGCCGGCAAACTGTACCCCGCGGATCAGCGCCACGGTTTTTGGCTGACCGTTTACCGTGCCTGCTACCCTGGCCTGCTGGCCCGTCATCTGCGCGTGCCGGGTTTTATCCTCGCTCAGTACATAAAAGGCAACGTTCTCAGGATCGTAGTAATAGAAGGCGTTTGCGCACCACATCTCCCCTTTCTGGTGAACGCACCAGGTGACGACATGCTGCTTTGCCAGCCAGCGGTTAATGGCGGACAGTGTTTCCATTTTGACTCTCTCTTGCTATGGTGCGTCCACCTTACCATAGCGAATCATTTACCGTGTGCTGGTTTCTCTATCTTGTCCGTACCGCCGATAACGCGCTCTATACCGGGATCACCACCGACGTGGCGCGGCGTTTCCTGCAACATCAGTCGGGAAAAGGGGCGAAAGCCCTGCGTGGGAAAGGTGAATTGCAGCTGGCCTTTTCGGCACCGGTGGGTGAACGCTCGCTGGCATTGAGGCTGGAGTACAGGATCAAGCAGCTAACGAAGCGCCAGAAAGAGCGCCTCGTCGCCGGAGACGGGTCGTTTGAGGCGCTGCGAGAGAGCCTGCAAGCGCCGCTAATTAAAAGCGATTGAAGTGGTCGTGATACTCAACCAGCCCGCTAACGCCCTGCAGGGCGTCATCCGCCAGGCGATGCACCTGGAAGGCGGATTCGGTGCCCGGCCAGCGGCAGTGCAGATCGTAATGGGCGGCCTTTTCGAAGCCTAGTTTGCTGTAAAAATCAGGGTCGCCCAGGGTGACCACGGCGGCATAGCCGAACTCGTTCAGCGAGTCGAGCCCTTCGTAGACCAGCTGACGCGCCAGTCCCTGACCACGGTAGTTTTCATCGACCGCCAGCGGTGCCATTCCAACCCATTGCAGCTCTTCACCCTGCACGGCAACCGGGCTGAAGGCGACATAGCCTACCACCTGGCCTTCATCATCGGTGGCGACCAGCCCAAGGGTAATCAGGCCATCTTCACGCAGATTGTGCACCAGTTGCGCTTCGTCATCCCTGGCGAACGCACGACGTAATAAGGCATCGATACCTGGCGCATCAATCCCAATCTCAACTCGAATCAGCATGGCTCACCTACTGAAGTGGGTTTACTCTCCGGCGGGCTTTTCAGCCCCGCCTCGACAAAATCGGCCATTTGCAGCAGCGCCACGCGCAGTGGTTTTGGCATCTGCTCCAGCTCAATGGCATCCATCAGGTTTTTAACATACAGGCCCAGCTCGGTATCGCCCTCGATGACCAGACGGCGCTGGAAGAAAAGGGTATCGGGATCCTGTTTACGTGCTGCGATCATCAGGAGATCGCTGGCGTCAGCGCTGAAGCTAACGTCCGCTGCGGCAGATTCACACACCACCAGCCGATCGTTTTCAACGGAGGTGAACCAGCGCAGGCCGATATCACGAACTTCGATACTCAACCACTTACCCTCAAGAAACTCCAGCTCGCCGTCCGCCAGCGCCTGGCGGAACTGCCAGCGTAGCAGCTGTTCAAGCACCTGGCGCTTAAGCGCGAAGGGGGCCAGTTTGATCGGCGTGCTCAGCAGCGATGGGCCAGCCTTGACGAGTCGTGAACGCAGTTTATCCAGCACGAATTTTTCTCCCTGATATCTGTAGTCCCGGTATTTTGCCATATCCGGACGTCAGGATAGCGGCGTAAATCAACAAACTGACATACTGGGCCAGCCAATATTGATGTCATCAATACGCGATTAGCTGCCTTAAATCAAAAATTGTCGCCTGATGGTTAACTAAAATCGTCGTTTGCTAACAATTTTGCATCCCTGTGGATTGCGAACGTCAGGATTAATTATGGAACTGCTCTGCCCTGCCGGAAATCTTCCGGCGCTTAAGGCGGCTATCGAAAACGGTGCCGATGCGGTTTACATCGGGCTGAAAGACGATACCAATGCCCGCCACTTCGCTGGTCTCAACTTTACCGAGAAAAAGCTGCAGGAAGCGGTCAGTTTTGTCCATCAACATCGCCGCAAGCTGCATATTGCCATTAATACCTTTGCGCACCCGGACGGCTATGGCCGCTGGCAGCGTGCAGTGGATATGGCGGCCCAGCTGGGCGCCGACGCCCTGATTCTGGCCGACCTCGCTATGCTGGAGTATGCCGCAGAACGCTATCCGCATATTGAGCGCCATGTCTCGGTCCAGGCCTCTGCCACCAATGAAGAGGCCGTGCGCTTTTATCATCGCCACTTTGACGTGGCCCGCGTCGTGCTGCCGCGCGTGCTCTCCATTCATCAGGTTAAGCAACTGGCCCGGGTCACGCCAGTGCCGCTGGAGGTTTTTGCCTTTGGCAGTCTGTGCATCATGGCGGAGGGGCGCTGCTATCTCTCCTCTTACTTAACCGGCGAGTCGCCCAATACCGTGGGCGCCTGCTCCCCTGCCCGCTTCGTGCGCTGGCAGCAAACGCCGCAGGGGCTGGAATCGCGCCTGAATGAAGTGCTGATTGACCGCTATCAGGATGGCGAAAACGCCGGCTATCCGACCCTGTGCAAAGGGCGTTATCTGGTAGACGGCGAGCGTTACCACGCCCTGGAAGAGCCCACCAGCCTTAACACCCTGGAGCTGCTGCCGGAACTGCTGGCGGCCAATATCGCCTCGGTGAAAATCGAAGGCCGCCAGCGCAGCCCGGCCTACGTCAGCCAGGTAGCGAAGGTGTGGCGTCAGGCCATCGACCGCTGCATGGCAGATCCGCAAAACTATGCGCCGCAGCCCGCCTGGATGGAGACACTGGGGGCCATGTCCGAAGGTACCCAGACCACCCTTGGCGCGTATCACCGTAAATGGCAGTGAGAAAAGCAATGAAATATTCATTAGGACCGGTGCTCTACTACTGGTCAAAAGAGACGCTGGAAGATTTTTACCAGCAGGCGGCGACCAGCAGCGCCGATGTGATTTACTTGGGCGAAGCGGTTTGCAGTAAACGCCGCGCCACCAAAGTGGGCGACTGGCTGGCGATGGCCAAAAGCCTGGCGGATAGCGGCAAGCAGGTGGTGCTCTCGACCCTGGCGCTGGTTCAGGCCTCCTCTGAGCTGGGCGAAATCAAACGCTACGTGGACAACGGTGAATTTTTGCTGGAAGCCAGCGATTTAGGCGTGGTGAACATGTGTGCCGAGCGCAAATTGCCGTTCGTCGCCGGCCACGCCCTGAACTGCTACAACGCCGTCACCCTGCGCCTGCTGCTGAAGCAGGGAATGACGCGCTGGTGCATGCCGGTGGAACTCTCCCGTGACTGGCTGGCGAACCTGCTGGCGCAATGCGAGGAGCTTGGCATCCGCAATCAGTTTGAGGTGGAGGTGCTGAGCTACGGCCACCTGCCGCTGGCTTACTCCGCCCGCTGCTTTACCGCGCGTTCGGAAGACCGGCCAAAAGATGAATGCGAAACCTGCTGTATTAAATATCCGAACGGGCGCAGCATGCTGTCGCAGGAAAACCAGCAGGTGTTTGTGCTCAACGGCATCCAGACTATGAGCGGCTATGTTTATAACCTCGGTAACGAGCTGGCCTCAATGCACGGGCTGGTAGATTTAGTGCGCCTCTCCCCGCTGGATACCAGCGTCTTTGCCACGCTTGAGGCCTTCCGCGCCAATGAAAATGGCGCGGCACCGCTGCCGCTGACCGCCAACAGCGACTGTAACGGCTACTGGCGACGCCTCGCGGGGCTGGAGCTCGAGGTATAAAAAAAGCTCACTTTGTTAACAACGGTTATCAATTTTTAATGCACTATTAAAAGATTCACCGTCGAC
The DNA here is from genome assembly GCA_002469605.1 of Leclercia sp. UBA7405. GTDB lineage: Bacteria > Pseudomonadota > Gammaproteobacteria > Enterobacterales > Enterobacteriaceae > Enterobacter. Next base: position 2,152 of record DKMV01000084.1, on the reverse strand, counting down.
AAAGTGAGCTGTTATGACTGATAAAACCATTCCGTTTTCGGTGCTGGATCTGGCGCCGATCCCTGAAGGCTCCTCGGCAGGAGCCGCCTTCTCCCACTCTCTGGATCTCGCCCGACTGGCTGAACAGCGCGGCTATCACCGCTACTGGCTGGCGGAACATCACAACATGGTGGGCATCGCCAGCGCCGCCACCTCGGTGCTGCTGGGCTATCTGGCGGCCAACACCACCACCCTGCATCTGGGTTCCGGCGGCGTGATGCTGCCTAACCACTCGCCGCTGGTGATTGCCGAGCAGTTCGGCACCCTGAACACCCTCTACCCTGGCCGTATCGACTTAGGTCTGGGCCGCGCCCCCGGCAGCGATCAGCCGACCATGCGCGCGCTGCGCCGCCATATGAGCGGTGATGTGGATAATTTCCCGCGCGACGTGCTGGAGCTGGTGGAGTGGTTCGATGCCCGCGATCCCAACCCGCAGGTGCGCCCGGTGCCGGGCTATGGTGAGAAGATCCCGGTCTGGCTGTTAGGCTCGAGCCTCTACAGCGCCCAGCTGGCCGCTCAGCTTGGCCTGCCGTTTGCGTTTGCTTCCCACTTCGCGCCGGATATGCTGCACCAGGCGCTGCATCTCTATCGCACCCACTTCAAACCCTCTGCGCGCCTTGAAAATCCGTATGCAATGGTGTGCATCAATATCGTGGCCGCCGACAGCAACCGCGATGCGGAATTCCTGTTTACCTCCATGCAGCAGGCCTTTATGAAGCTGCGCCGCGGCGAAAGCGGACAGCTGCCGCCGCCGGTGGAGAATATGCATCAGCTATGGTCAGCCTCCGAACAGTACGGCGTGCAGCAGGCGCTGAGCATGTCGCTGGTAGGGGATAAAGCAAAAGTGCGGCACGGGCTGGAAGCGATTCTGCGCGAGACACAGGCGGACGAGATTATGGTTAACGGCCAGATCTTCGATCATCAGGCGCGTCTGCACTCCTTTGATCTGGCGATGCAGGTGAAAGAAGAGCTGCTGGGGTAATTTTTGCTATGGTTTCTCCCTCTCCCTTCGGGAGAGGGTATCCGGCCGCTCGACCTACTGATAGACCGGCAGCAGATTAAAGCTCGACAGCACATGCACCAGCGCGTTGCCGACCCCAAACACCAGAATCAGCGCAATCATCGGCTTGCCGCCCCAGACGCGGAACTTTGGGCTGCCAAAGCGTTTACGGGATTTACGGGCCAGCAGCGCCGGCACGATGGCCGCCCAGATGGTGGCCGCCAGCCCGGCATAGCCGATGGCATACAGAAAACCGTTCGGCCACAGCAGCCCACCGACAATTGGCGGCAGGAAGGTGAGCAGCGCGGTCTTCAGACGGCCTATTGCCGAATCGTCAAAACCAAACAGATCCGCCAGGTAGTCAAACAGCCCCAGGGTTACGCCAAGGAAAGAGCTCGCCACCGCAAAGTTGGAAAATACCACCAGCAGCAGATCCAGACTGCGGCTGTTGAGCACTCCGCTTAACGCCTGTACCAGCACATCAATATTACCGCCCTTCTGCGCAATGCCGATAAATGCCGGGCGCGGGATGTTGCCCATGGTCCCCAGCAGCCAGATAACATACAGCCCCAGCGCCAGCAGCGTGCCGTAGACCAGGCACTTCACGATGGTGCGCGGATCTTTGCCGTAGTACTTCATCAGG
>DKMV01000084.1:0-247 GCA_002469605.1 Leclercia sp. UBA7405 | reverse complement strand
GCCGTAGTACTTCATCAGGCTTGGCACATTGCCGTGGTAGCCAAACGACGCCAGACAGAAAGGCAACGTCATCAGCAGATAGGGCGTATATGAAGCGTGGCTTTCCGCGACGTTAAACAGCGTGGCCGGCGTGACGTGCCCCAGCAGGCTGCCAAAGGTGAGGAAAAAGGTGATGACCTTGGCGCCCAGCACGATGGCCGTCATGCGGCTCACCGCTTTAGTACTTAACCAGACGATAAAGGCCACA
>DKMV01000146.1 GCA_002469605.1 Leclercia sp. UBA7405 | reverse complement strand
CTCGCCCCGGCCTACAGGAAACGCCTCAGCGATTTTCAGCCGGACCAGGTCGCCGCTGTAAGTTAGTCACTTAATGCGACCCGGCATCGCTGCGGGTGAAAAAAGCATCACTCTCCCATCGCTATATTCACCGCCTCCCCCATCTGCTCCACCGCCGCGCGGTGCTTCTCGTCCGGCGGCAGGGCGCAGTTGATCCGCAGGCAGTTGCGGTACTTCCCGGAGGCCGAGAAGAGCGATCCGGCGGCAATCTGGATATTAAACCGCGTTAGCTCCCGCGCCACGCAAACCATATCCACGTGCTCGGGCAGCTCCACCCACAGCATGTAACCCCCCATCGGGCGGGTCACGCAGATGCCGCAGGGGAAGAACTGCCGCACCCAGCAGGTGTAGGTCTCAATATTCTGCTGATAAATCTGGCGCATCCGCCGTACGTGGCGGTGGTAGTAGCCCTCGCGGATAAAGGCGGCCAGGGCCAGCTGGTTAGCGGGGACGTTGGTACCGCTGGCGGCGTACTTCATGTGCATAATCCGGTCGTAGTAGCGGCCCGGCGCAATCCAGCCCACGCGCAGGCCGGGGGCGACCGTCTTGGTAAAGGAGTTGCACAGTAGCACCCGGCCATCGATGTCCAGCGAGTGGATGCTGGAGGGGCGCGGATATTCATACGCCAGCTCGCCGTAAATATCATCTTCAAAAATCACGATATCGTGACGCTGCGCGAGGGCTAGCAGCTGGCGTTTGCGGGCCTCGGGCATAATAAAACCGAGCGGATTATTGCAGTTGGGCACCACAATCACCCCTTTGATCGGCCACTGCTCCAGGGCCAGCTCCAGCGCCTCCACGCTGATCCCGGTTACCGGATCCGTTGGGATCTCGATCGCCTTGATCCCCAGCCCGCGCAGCATCTGCATGGTGCCGTAAAAGGAGGGGGATTCAAGGGCAACGATGTCGCCGGGCTTACAGACCGTCAGTAGCGCCAGGGAGAGGGCGCTGTGGCAGCCGCTGGTAATGATCAGATCGTCGGCGGTGACCACCGATCCCGCATCCAGCATCAGGCGCGCAATCTGCTCGCGCAGTTCGCGCCGCCCCGGCAGCTCGTCATAGCTGAGTATCTCTTTCACATTATGCTGCACCACCCGGCTCAGCTCTTTCCACAGGGGTTTCAGGCTCGGCTGTGCCAGGTCGGGCTGGCCGCCGCCAAAGGCGGTGATACCGGGTTTTGTGCGCCCCTCCATCAGGGTCAGCACTTCGTCCCAGTGGGTCACCTCCACCGGGCGCTGCACCGGGCGCGACATCGCCGGTACCGGCGGCTGGGCCTTGCGTGGCGCAACAAAATAGCCTGAACGCGGCTGGGGAGTAATAAGCTGCAGGTTTTCGAGGATCTGATAGGCCTGCTGTATGGTGCTGATGCTGACGCCGTGCTCCTGGCTCAGGGCGCGCACCGAGGGCAGACGCTCCCCGCTGCGGTACAGCCCGTGTTCAATGCGTTCCGCCAGGAGATTGGCCAGATGTTGGTAGCGCGTCATGCTGTATCCCTTATTGTCACCATACAGAGAATAAAACCGGTACAGATGGCGATAAAAAACGCCATGCAGTTCTTGTTTTAGCGGATCTGTATGTTAAAAAAAAGTAATTTTTGAATCTGTATTGCGAGGCGCGGGATCCGTGATGATAACCACTCTGACGACCTGAGGAGAGCATTATGGAATTCTATGAAAATCGTGCCAAAAGACCCTTTGCGATCTTTATCTGGACCGGGAAAGCCATCGCCCGCTGGTATCGCATTAACCGCACGCGCCGGGCTTTAGGCGTCTTAAGCGATGAGCATCTGAAAGATATTGGTCTGTCGCGGGCGGATGCCCAGGCGTATAAGCTGGATCGCCGGGCAGATGAGATCGCCCGGCGCTATTAACCCTTACTCGCCGGTTTTACCGGTATTTTCAGCAATGCGACGCAGGTATTCGTTATTTTTGAACGCTACCATGATCAGCTCGAACATTACGCGAGTACCGATCAGGCTGAACAGCATGCCGAAAAAGCCGGCGATAAGGTGTTCGGTAAACATGGAGTAGAGGCCGCCGACCAGAATGAACAGCATGGCGATCCAGTAGAAGAAGACCAGCACGCGCGGCGTAAGCAGATAGTCGAATCCCAGAAGTGATTTCATTTTTTGTTCCCAGTGAGGTGTATTTTGCGCGCTGATTATAAAGGCCGCGGGGGTGAAGTACACCCTCGTCGACCTCCGTTGCCGGGCCTTTATAGTGCAAAATCAGGTGGTTGCTATTTTAAAATAATTCCAGAGTGCGCGCCTTTGGCCGGGAGAGGAGTTCCACCGCCTCGGCGTAGCTGCGCACGTTGTTGTAGCCCATCACCAGTCCATAGCGCTTGCCGGAGCCGCGATACCACTCCGATAGCGCATTCACCTGCAGCTGCTGCGCCTGCCAGCAGCGGGCAATTTCGCGATCGCGGCTGCCGGCGGTGAGAAAGGCGACGATGTGCATCCCGCCGTCGTTCTGCTCGGTGAAGAAGCTATCGCCGTACACCTCCCGTAGGGCGGCAATCATCCAGTCGCGCCGCTGCTGATAGAGCGCGCGCATCTTTTTCAGATGGCGGAAGAAGTGCCCCTCGCTGAGAAAGGCGGTGAGGATCTTCTGCGTCAGCACCGGCTGGCCGCTGGCGACGATATCCGCGCAGTCGGTAAAAGCGGATACCGTGCTGGCGGGCATCACCACATAGCCCAGGCGCAGGGAGGGCATCACCGTTTTGCTGAAGGTGCCCATAAAAATCACCCGATCGTGGCGATCCAGACTTTTCAGGGAGGGCAGCACCTTGCGGGTATAGTGAAACTCGCCGTCATAGTCATCCTCAATGATCCACGCCTCGTTGCGGGTCGCCCACTCCAGCAGCTGCTGTTTACGCGGCAGCGACAGGGTTACCGCCAGCGGGCTTTGATGCGACGGAGTGACGATGGCGAAACGGGCGTCCGCATGGTGGCGCAGCAAATAGCCGGTATCCATGCCCGCGCGATCCACCGGCACGGTGTGCAGGCGCGGCACGATGCGCTTTAGTAGCTGCTGGCCCATAAAATAGCCCGGATCTTCAAACAGCACCTTGTCGCGGCGCCCGGCAAGGGTGTCGAAGATCAGGCGCAGGCTGCCGCTGTAGCCGCTGGTGATCAGCACCTGCTCCGGGGTGCAGGCGAGCCCGCGCGAAATATTCAGATAGCTGGCGATGGCCTGACGCAGCGGATACCAGCCCATCACCGGCGGGTTGAGCATCTCCTCCTGGCGCATGGAGCGCGTTGCCTGGCCCGCCAGCAGCAGCCATTTTTTATAGGGGAAACTGTCCAGCGCCGGGATGCCTGGGCGTAAATAGCCGCCCCGTTCCCGCTGGGTGATAAGGGACTCCGGCAGCTCGGCGGTCGCCTGCTCCGCCGGTGCCTGCGGGCTGGCGGGCAGGTTCAGATCCGGGTTCACCCGGGTTCCCCGCGCCCCCTGGCTTACCAGGTAGCCTTCGCCGCAGAGAATGGCGTAGGCGGTTTCAACGGTCTTACGGGCGACCTTCAGTTCGGCGGCCAGCACGCGGATGGCGGGGACCTTATCGCCGGGCCGCAGCACGCCGCGGGTGATGTTGTCCCGATAGCGCTGGTAAATCTCGTGGTAACCCGGCTTCATGTCCTACCTCATTTTACGGTTGTTGTGTCTTTTTACTATGTCATGAACCGCGTAGATTTGCCCCATCGCATGAACGATGCCGTCCACAAAAGAGGAAAGACAATGAGCACTCGCGTTAACCACCATAAAGCTACCCCTGCACTGACCAAAGCCCTGTCCGACCTGAGCATGGCAATGGCCAAAACCTCCCTCGAACCGGCCCTGAAGCACCTGATCGATATCCGCGTTTCCCAGCTGAACGGCTGTACCTTCTGCCTGGATATGCACTCGAAAGAGGCGAAGATCGCCGGCGAGCGCGAACTGCGCCTCTACCATCTGGCCGCATGGCGTGAATCCCCGCTGTTCAGCGCCCGGGAGAAGGCGGCGCTGGAGTTTGCCGAAGCCCTGACCCACATCACCCCGGAAGGGATCAGCGACGAGCTGTACCGCCGCGTGGCGGAGCACTATTCCGACGTGGAGCTCTCCGAGCTTAACTTCGCCATCGTGGCGATCAACGCCTGGAACCGCTTGGGCATTACCTCCCGGATGGAGCCGGGCGCGCTGGATGCGGCCTACGGCCTGAATAAAGCTAACCTCGAATAAACCCGCGCTCGCGGATCATCGCCACCAGCGCCCGCAATCCTGGCGGTACGTGGCGATGGCCAGGATAGTAGAGACGCAGCCCGGCAAAGGGCTGCGTCCAGTCGTCTAGCACGCTCACCAGCTCCCCGCTGTTCAGCTCCTGCTGGATATAAAGCTCCGGTAAAAATCCTACCCCCAGCCCGGCTTTCACCGCCCGGATCGAGGCAAACAGATCTGAGGTGGCAAAGCGTGGCGGCACCGCCAGATCGATCTTCTGCCCGTGCCGCTCAAGCTCCCAGCGATAGATCCCGCCGTGGGCCATCCGCATACCGATACCCTGATGCTGCAGCAGATCGTCCGGGGTTTGTGGGGTGCCGTGACGGGCAAAATAGTCCGGCGTGGCGGTGATAAGCTGGCGAATATCCGGGGTGAGCGGTACGGCGATCATATCCTGCGGCACCGACTCCGCCAGGCGGATCCCGGCGTCGTAGCCCTCCGCGACGATGTCGATCGTTCGCGCTTCGCTCACCACTTCGACGCGCATCTTCGGATAGCGGAGCATGTAGTCAATCAGCAGCGCATCCAGGAACAGGGCGCCCACATTATTTGGCACATTCAGGCGCAGGGTGCCGGCGGGCTCGCCGATATCGCTGTGGATCTCATCGCCAGCCTGGCGGATCGCCTGCAGGGCCGGGCCAATCCGTGCCACGTAGCGCTGCCCGGCGTCGGTAAGCGCCACGCTGCGGGTGGTGCGATGAAAGAGGCGCGTCTGCAGGCGACCTTCCAGCCCGGCCACCGCATTGCTTACCGCGGTGGCGGACATCCCCAGCTCCTGCGCCGCGCCGCGAAAACTCCCCCGGCGCACCACCGCCATTACCACTTCCAGTTCTGTCAGACCTGAACGATGCATAGATTATCCTGAAAATCGAAACAACCTTTGCAGCATAGCGTGGATTATCGTAACGCAGAAGGCGTGCCAGACTGCCGGTACACACTCTGAGGAGGCCTTATGCGCAACATCGAACAGATCTACATTAACGGCGAGTTTGTTACCCCCCACGGCAGCGAACGCTTCGATCTCATTAACCCGGCGACGGCGACGCTGGCCGGACAGGTGCGGCTGGCGGATGAGCGGGATGCCGAACGCGCCGTCGCCGCTGCGAAAGCCGCCTTTCCGGCGTGGTCTGCCAGCGATAAAGCGACGCGGCTCGCTGCGCTGCAGCGGATGCACGACGCCATGGCGGCCCGTCATGACGAGCTGCTGGAGGCGGTGATTGCGGAATACGGGGCTCCCGCCGCCCGCTCGGCGTGGATGGCCCGCTACCCGGCGGAGGTCATTGCCCAGGCCATCGAAGCGCTGGAGTCCTTTGAGTTTACGACCCGCGCGGGGACGGCCACCGTGCAGATGACTCCGTTAGGAGTAGCAGCGCTCATTACCCCCTGGAACAGCGACGCGGGCTTTATCTGCGGCAAACTGGCGGCGGCGCTGGCGGCTGGCTGCACGGCGGTGATTAAACCGAGCGAGATGAGCGCCCTGCAAACGCAGATTGTCACCGAAGCGCTGCACGAGGCCGGATTGTCGCCGGGGGTGTTTAATATCGTCACCGGGCGCGGCGAAACGGTGGGCAACGCCCTGAGCTGCCATCCGGACGTGGCGAAGATCTCCTTTACCGGCTCTACCCAAACCGGGAAAGCGATCCTGCGCAATGCCGCCGATAACTTCACCCGCGTAACCCTGGAGCTGGGGGGCAAATCCCCCACTATCATTCTGGACGACGCCGATCTGGCCCGGGCGATCCCGCTGGCGGTGCAGGCCGGGTTTATGAACAGCGGCCAGGCCTGCGTGGCCGGAACGCGCATCCTGGTGCCTCTGTCGCGTAAAGCCGAGTGCGAAGCGGCGCTGGCGCAAGCGGTGAGCGCGGTGAAATCCGGTGATCCGCGCGATCCGCATAGCGAGATTGGCCCCATGGTCAGCGAAAAACAGTGGCTGCGGGTTCAGGACTATATTCGCCGGGGGCAGGAGGAGGGAGCGCGACTGCTGGCGGGCGGCGAGGGGCGGCCTGCGGGTACCCGCGACGGCTGGTTTGTACGCCCGACCCTTTTCACTGATGTGCATAACCGGATGACGATTGCCCGGGAGGAGATTTTCGGCCCGGTGCTGTCGGTGATTGCTTATCACGATGAGGCTGAGGCCATCGCCATTGCCAACGATACGGCGTATGGACTGAGCGCGCTGGTGCTGGGCGGCGAACGCGCCTGGGCGGTGGCGCAGCAGATCGAGGCCGGGCGGGTACTGGTGAATACCCTGACCCACGAGCCGCGCGCCCCCTTCGGCGGCTTTAAGCACTCGGGCATCGGGCGCGAGATGGGAAGCTGGGGGATCGGCACCTTTATGGAGCCAAAATCGCTTTTACGCTGAGGGAACATTTCGCTCCTCACCGAAGCATCGCCTGTCCGGCTGCGGCATGCTCTTTAGCAATTCACAGTGGAGAGACAATCATGATCGCAGTCCTTTTCGAAGCCCAGGCCGCGCCCGCCCATCAGGCGCGCTACCTGCAGCTGGCGGCAGAGCTTAAGCCGCTGCTGGCGGATATCGACGGCTTTATCGATATCGAGCGTTTTCAGAGCCTCACCACCGAGGGCAGGATCCTCTCCCTCTCCTGGTGGCGTGACGAAGAGGCCATCCGTCAGTGGAAGCAAAATGTTTTTCACCAGGCGGCGCAGGCCGAAGGGCGGGAGACTATTTTTGCCGGGTACCGCATCCGCGTGGCGCAGGTCATCCGGGAGTATGGTTCGGATATGACGGGAGGCACTCATGTATGACCTTCACCTACTGTTCGGCGAAGATCGCGATGCGCTGGCCCGTTTTGGCCAGCTTCTGGGGCAAAACGGCGTTGGGCTGGAGGGGGGCGGGCTGTTTGGCCGGGAGGCCCATTTTCTGGTCGAGGAGGGGGAAAAAGCCCGCCGGCTGCTGCTTGAGGCCGGGTTTCAGGTGCTGGCGGTGCGTAAACCGCTTATCCGCAGGCTGAAGCAGGAGCGACCCGGCGAGCTGGGGGCGATTGCGGCGCGGCTGGCGGAAAACGGCATCACCCTGCTTACCCAGTACAGCGACCACGCGAACCGGCTTATTCTGCTGACGGATAATGATAAGCTGGCGGCAGAGGTCACAACCGAGTGGGCACCCGATGCTAAAGCATTCCCCGACAGAAGATAACGCCGCGCTGGAGCGGGCCATTGCGGCGGTAGCTGCCGCCATGGCCGACCCGTCGCGGGTGAAAATGCTCTGCGCCTTAATGGACGGGCGGGCCTGGACCGCTACCGAGCTGAGCGCCGCGGCAGAGGTGGCCCCGTCAACGGCGAGCGGGCACCTGACGCGGCTGCTGGAGGGGCGGCTGATTAGCTGCCTTTCCCAGGGCAGGCATCGGTACTACCGCCTGGCCGGGCACGAAGTGGCGGCGCTGGTGGAGCAGATGATGGGGCTCTCCTGGAGTCGCGTCACGCCCCCCGAAACCCGCGCCCCCGCCTCCATGCGCGAGGCGCGTACCTGCTATGACCATCTGGCCGGACGCGTCGCCGTGCAGATCTACGAGAGGATGCTGGCGGACGGCTGGCTGGAGGCCGACGGCTCGGCGCTCACCCTGCGCGGGCGTGAGCAGTTTTTGCAGCTGGGTATTGCCCTGAACAACGCCTCCCGGCGTAAAGCAAGCTGCGCCTGCCTGGACTGGAGCGAGCGGCGGTTTCATCTGGGGGGCGAGGCGGGGGCAGCGTTGCTGGCGCATCTGGAGACAAAAGGGTGGATCGCCAGGGTGGCAGGGTACCGGGAAGTGACGATGAGCGAAAAAGGGCGGAGGGCGCTCGGTAAGTGGTTCGGGGAGTCGTTCGGGCAGTAAAAAGCCGCATGCCCGAAGGCATGCGGCGGTGCTGGCTCAGAAGGCGAGCGAGTAAGTGGCGCTGACGATCTGGTCGGTGTCGTGCTGCGAGGCGCTGACGTTATAGCCAACCCCGAAGGTCATAGTACCTTTCTGCACTTTAACCCCCAGCTGGCCGTTAAAGCCGGTCTCATCCATTACCTCAGCGGTGATGATATCGCTGCTGCGCACGCCGACCGTGTGCAGGCGGTTCTTGCTATCCCGATCGCCGCTCACCGCGACCACTGCGGCGTCCGCCTGGGTGTGCAGGTTCCAGCCCTGGTCCAGGGCGAAGCTTTTAGCGAGTTTCACCCCTACCGGGAACTGCCAGATGTCCTGCGTGCCTTTATCGGTACGGAACAGCGGATCTTTCTGGCCGTTTTTGCTATCAAAGGCTTTGGTGGTGAGCTGGTTAAAGCGCGCCCCGGCGTGCGGGATGATATCCACCACGCCTGTGTCGATCAGGTATTCAGCGCGCAGTCCCGCGCTGAACAGGCTGCCGTCGACGCTGGCGCGCAGTTTATCCCCTGCGTCCATCCAGCCCGGCTGCTTCTGCGTCAGATCGCTGCTGGTCTGGGTGAGGCTGACATCCCCGGTCAGGTTCCAGTTGGCCCGCTGCCAGCCCTGGTACAGCGTCACGCCCCAGAAGCTGAAGTCGTTATGGGTGGCCGCAAAATCGCCGCGGGAGTCGCTGTCGCCGTTACCGGCGTGGAAGGCGGCGCCGCTGCGCATATTGCCCCAGTCGCTGGCCCAGGTTTTATCTGCTCCCAGCATCAGGCCGTAGAAGTTGCTGCTCTGGCCGTAGCGCATGTTGCCGGCATGCAGATCGCTGGTGTGCGGGTTGCCGTAGAGCACGTTTACCCACACGCCCGCATCGGTATCGGCAGGCTGCTGCGCCGCGCTGGTGATGGAGGCGCGTTCGAGCACCGCCTCTGTCGCCGCGTTGCCAACGGCCCAGGTGTTGCGCTGTACGCCGCCTGCGGTGGCGATTTGCGCCGCGCTATTAACCGTTCTTACCACCTCGTTTACCCCCACCTGCGGGGTATCGATGGCGACCGACAGATAACGCGCGCCCGCCCCCGGTGCCGTGCGTGAGTTTTCGCCGCTGGCGACAAGCTGGTTCAGCGCGTTCGGGGTGACGATACCGGGCAACATCTCCTGCGCGGCCCGCGCCTCGGTGGTGACCACCACTTCGCCGTCACGCGCCTGGGTGGTGGCGGTCAGCAGTTTGTTGAGCTGCAGGTTGTCGTTCTGCCAGCCGCTGCCGCTGATATTCACCTCGCTAAAGCCTTTGGCAATGGTGTAGGTCTGGTTGGCTTTCGCATCCGCGACGTACAGCGCGGCGCGGTTCGCCACGTTCAGCGTCCCCTCGCTGGCGTTAAGCGCGGCCTGGCCGTTGCTCACCTCTTTGCTGCTGACCATCAGCAGGGAGCGATCGGCAAAGTCGGCGGTATTGAAAGCGGCATCAACGTTGTCCGCTCCGCCGGTGAGGGAGCCGTCAACGCGCAGCCCGCCCTGGGTAGCGTTGAGATACTGCGGCGCCTGGATGGAGACCGCCGCCGTAATGCCCTCTTCGCCCCAGCGCAGGCCGCTGTCGGCAAAACGGGATTCGGCCACATTGGTGGTGGTATCGCCCAGCACAAGCAGGGCGTTTTGCCCCACGGTTACGCGGCCGTTAATCTCGCTGCCGCCGCTCGCCACGCGGGAGGCGTCGGCGAGGGTGCCGCCGTCGGTCCAGGCCGGGTCGATAAACAGCCGCGCCCCCTGCAGATCCAGATGCTCTGCCACCAGCGTCCCGGCGGCGGTGTTATCGCCCACGGTGATCTGTACCTCTTTATCCGCGGTGAGCTGGTCTGCCAGCAGCGCGCCGGTAACGGCCAGCTGCCCCTTCTCCTTCAGCGCCACGTCGGCGTGCAGGGTGGCCTGATGGGCAACCTTAACCAGACCGCTGCTGACGATCCCGGCCGCGCTGCCGCCGGAGGTGATGGTATGGTCGCCCGCGACGATGTTCATGGTGCCCTGCGGGGCGACGGTGACGGTACCGGTAAGATGCCCGGTGACGTCCGGCATCGCCGCCACGCCCAGATTCAGCGTGCCGTTATTCACCGCAACCTCAACCGGGGTCTGCGGCGCACCGGCCACCTCGATTAAGGCGCCGGCGGCACCGGTCAGGGTCAGGGCCTGGCCGTTGACAATCGCCACCGACGGTTTACCACTCCCTTCAAAGCGCAGCTGAGAGGCGCCAAAGCCGACGGGGACGGCGATCGCCTGGTCCGTTGGGGCTTTGTCCGTGCCGATGATGAGCTGGTTTTTATCGGAGGTGACCTGGGTATTCGCCAGTACCGCGCCGGTCGTGGCGGCGTCGGTAACGGTAGCCGTGCCCGCCGCGGTGTCTGCATTTTGCAGGGTGCCGAGCATCACCAGGGTGTTGCCTGCCGTCTGCCCCAGCAGGCTGTTAACGGATTTAACGAACTCCAGCTGATAGGCGGCATCGGTCAGGACCAGGGTACTGTCGGTAAAGCGGGTACGCGCGCCGCTATCGTTATATTTCGCTGCCTGGGTGGAGTCGGCCGCCGGGCTGAACAGTTGGTCGGAGCGGGTCTGGAGCTGGCTATGGTTGGTGAGAGCCAGCGAGGCGCCGCTGCTGAGCGCCAGGGTATCGGCAACCAGTCGGGTGTTATCGAAGGTTAACTTGCCGCTGCTCAGTTGCACCGGGGCGGTGACGCTATTGCCTTTAACGGTGAGGGCGGAGCCCACGCTGGTATTGGTGAAACCGCCGGTCAGGCTGGTATCGCCGCTAATCGCCAGGGTGGCGAAATTGCTGAACTGGGAGCCGCCAAAGGTCGGGGTGTTCGCCAGATGCAGGGTGCTGTTCGCGCCGCTGCCGTACAGGTGGCCCGTAACGCGCGAGTTGTCCAGCCAGACGTCGCTGGTTTTAAGGTTTCCGCCTTTGAGGTTAAGGTCCCCGTCGAAGGTGCTGTTGGTCAGGTATAGGGCCGCGCTGCCCTGGCCGGCGCTGGCATCGATGTTGCCTTTCAGCACGGACCGGGTGATATCCAGCGCGATCTGCGCCGCGTTATTAGCGATCAGCTTGCCGTTAAGGCGGGTGTTGTTCAGCGAGGCCACAATAGTTTCGCTGCCGGCCAGCTGGACGTTGCCGCCGATGTCGCTGTTATCCAGCGTCAGGCGGGCCGCTTTGCTGCTCTGCAGGTTCAGGGCGTTGCCGTCGGCGGTTGCGCCGAGCGTGGAATCTTTAACGCTAAGGGTGCTGCTGCCCGAGCTGGTGTCGATGCCGCCCTTCAGCACGGAGTTAGTGAGATCCAGCGCGAATGCTGCCGCATTGCTGGCGAGCAGGTTGCCGTCGAGCTGCGCTTTGTTGACCGTGGCCGTGATGCTCTCGGTAGCGCCCAGCTGAACGTTGCCGCCAATGCCGCTGTTGTCCAGGGTCAGGCGGGCCGTTTTTTCGCTTTTCAGGCTCAGTGCGTTGCCGTCGGCGTCTGTGCCGAAAGTGGAATCTTTCAGGTTAATGATAGCGGTATCGCCCGCGCTGGCGTTGATGCCGCCCGTCAGGACGGACGTGGTGATATCCATGGCCAGCTGCGCCGCTTTGCTGGCGGTCAGGTTGCCGTCGAGGTGCGTTTTAGCCAGCGTGGCCGTGGTGCTCTCGCTGCCAGCCAGCACGGCGTCCCCACCGATCTCGCTGTTATCCAGCGTCAGGAGGGTCGCTTTGCCGTTCTTCAGGTTCAGGGCGCTGCCGTCGGTGCGGGTGGTTTTATTGATCGTGGAATCTTTTACGGCAAGGGTGTTGGTACTGCCGGTGCTGGCAATCGCCACCGAGCCCGTTACCTGGCTATTGTCGATAACCACCGCATGGGTTTTATCGGGGGTGGCGCCGTTGGTGATCTCAATGGCATTGGCCGTGGCGGCCACGGCACTGGTGGTATCGATGCTGCTGTTAACCAGAGATACGGTGTTATTGTCTTTGGTCATGCTCAACAGAATGCTGCCGCCCTGAATACGGCTATCCTGCAGGCTGATATCGTGCGTGCCGGCGCCGCCGGCCATGATCCTGCCATTGATAACGCTACCGTTTCGAATATCGATATCGGTGTTGCCCTTGTCACCCGCCGAGAGATAAATGGCGTAGCCTTTGGCATAGTTTTTGGAATAGGTCGCTTTGTTGGTCTTGTCGTAGTCTATTGCGGCGCTGGCGCCGTTTAGCGTGGAGTGGTCAACGATGATTTCGGTGTTGGTAGTGGTTGATCCCCCCGCTTCCAGCCAGTCCACTTTGGCGTTATTGGTCAGTGAAATGGTGGCCGAGCCATTTTTACTGGCGTTAATGTAATACCCGCTGAGATCCGCGCCGTCCACCAGCAGGTGTTGTACATCGGCTGCGGTACGCGAAGAGGTGCCGCTGGCAAAATAGATATTTTGTTTTGTTGCCGCGTTATTAATGGCGGCGTCCTGCGTCGGCTGGGTGAAATACCAGGCCTTCGGCGTAGGAATCAGCGGGGAGGTCATATCAAATTCGGTTAACCCACAGGTTCCGGCCCCGGTTAAAGTTGTGCAGGTATTGGCAAATGCGGGTGTCAGCGCCAGGCTACCGCCAACAACAAGACTGATACTGGCGGCAAGCTGCGACAGGCGAAATGATGATTTCATATTAATTCCCTCTATTTTTGCGTAATGACTTTTATTTCGCTCACGCAAATATAAAAACGCATACACGGTTTAATCCTTCGTTACATTTCGCAGCATATCAAAAGGGATGGACATTAATGTTCAGAATGGTCTTTCCTGTATTGGAAAAGTCTTATGCGGAAGAATATCTCTCTGTATTTATGCAGTAATGTTTTTTTAATTGTCGGTGCATTGTGATGGACCGCACGAATCGCCCCTAATGGCTTAAGAAAATTCCTATAATCATACGGAAATTTGTTAATTGAAAATTAGTAAATTCTCACTGATTATTTATCAATCCGCAGTGATGATAGGGTTATGGACGATGATTATAGTTTTGACATCCTGTAGATATTTCAGACAGGGTTTTACCATGCTGGTGG
>DKMV01000012.1 GCA_002469605.1 Leclercia sp. UBA7405 | reverse complement strand
GACGTACCAGCTGCTGCCCAGGTAGTGGGGCAGTATCTCTTCAATCCACGGCTGATCGGCCACCATCTCTTCAGTGATACGGTGGATGGCCATCGCCTGATGGCTGATGGGGCGATCCGGACGCACCAGATGGCTGACGGGGTTAACGATCTGCCCGTCCACGACGTCGACCGACGCCACTTCCACAATCCCACCCTGTAAGTCGCAGGTTTCGGTGTCAATTACGCGTAACATGGCTCTCTCCTGGCCTAAAACGCCTAGCCTAATGGAATGATATCGCCTTGCCAACCCTGTCCGACAAAGTGGCCGGTCAGCAGCAGCTGCCCACGATCGGCCCGCACGATAAGCTGTCCGCGCGCGTCCCACAGGGCGCTGTTGTTACGATTCGCCATCAGCACCGCGATAGCGTATTTATGGGCGAAGCGTTGCAGCCTGCTGCCCGCGACATGCCACGTCTGTTCCCCCGCGGCCAGGCTGTGGGTCAGCAGGGTGGCGCTGTCATCGATGTCCGGCGAGTCGCTATTGGTTTCCACCAGCTCAAGCGACGAATCCTCTTTTATCATGCAGGCGCCGCGCTCCTGCGCGCAGAAGCGTATCTGTTTGCTATCCGGGGTAAAGCAGGCCAGCCCGCGCGTACGCCATCCCCGCTCCTGTACCGGCGTACCGGCAATGATCGTCAGCCGGTAGCGGTGGGCGGCATCCAGCAGTGGCTTCAGCTTTTGTTCATCGGGCGGGGCGGGAAGGGGAGCATCCGCAGGCTGCAGGCCGGTGAGGGATAATTCCGGGAAGACCAGCAGCTGGCACTGCTGACGGGCGGCGGCATCGATGAAACGCAGATGGGCAGCAATGTGTTTATCCACACAGGCATGCTCGGCGTGATACTGCGCAGCGGCAATATTCCAGTGAGACATCGTGATTTCCTTATACACTAAGTCGCAAAGTTTATGTAAAGCCCACAGATTATAAGCGGGCTTTATTATTCTGGCATAGTGT
The DNA here is from genome assembly GCA_002469605.1 of Leclercia sp. UBA7405. Classification (GTDB taxonomy): domain Bacteria; phylum Pseudomonadota; class Gammaproteobacteria; order Enterobacterales; family Enterobacteriaceae; genus Enterobacter. The sequence continues at coordinate 6,936 of DKMV01000012.1, read as the reverse complement.
CTGTCAGGAAATGTCTCAATAATTAAGGTTACTTAACTTTTGGTTCCCAGGGCAGGCGGGAGAGATTAACCGATGCCAGCCGATGGGCGATCAGCCGCTCGCGGAACCAGTCGCGCAGGTGGGCGGGCTGCTCACGCTCCACGACCTCGGCCACGATGGGCATGTTATAGCGCTCTTTAAACGCGACGCCGGCCGCGGCTAAATCGACGTTGACTTTGTCCATCTCCTCCTGTGGGAGGGCAGCAAGATTGGTTTTCATTTTCCGTCTCCTTCATGTGCGGGGCCACGTTACCTGCAGATCGGACTTCTGGCAAGCCCGGGCAGGATGATCCTCGACGCCATCATTATAGGGCGGTATTCTTTAACATACAGTCATAACAAAAAGGAATAGATACCATGGCGAAGGCACCTCTCCGTACGTTACTTTTTCTGCTGTCGGCATTCAGCGCGCCGGCGGTACTGGCCCATGCCCACCTGGAGCATCAGTACCCGGCGGCAGACGCCGCGGTGGATGCCGCGCCGCAGGCGCTGACGCTCAACTTCTCTGAAGGGGTGGAGACAGGTTTTAGCGGCGTGACGATAACGGGTGATAAAGAGCAGGTCGTTAAAACCGGGCCGGTCAAACGCAATGAGAAAGATCGCACCCAGCTTATCGTTCCGCTGGAACATGCCCTGACGCCGGGTACTTACAAGGTGGAGTGGCACGTAGTCTCGGTGGATGGTCACAAAACCAAAGGCAGCTATCACTTCAGCGTGAAATAACATGCTGGCGTTAAGCTACGTCGCGCTGCGGGTTATCCATTTTGCCGCCCTGATGCTGCTGTCGGGGAACGCCCTCTATAGCGCCTGGCTGGCGCCGCGCGCGCTGCGCCGCCTGATGACCCGACGTTTTGCCCGCCAGCAGAAGGTGGCGGCGCTGGTGGGGCTGGTTTCTGCTGGCGTAATGCTGGCGCTGCAGGGTGGCCAGATGGGTGACGGCTGGGTGGACGTAGTAAACCCCTCTGTCTGGCAGGCGCTGGCCGGAACGCAGTTTGGCCGCGTCTGGCTGTGGGAAATTGTGCTGGCGGGTATCACCGTCGCTATCGCCTGGCTCCGGCCCTCTGATGCCGCCCGCCTGCTGCTGCTCTTCGGTGCCGCCCAGTGGATTTTACTGGCCGGTACCGGCCATGCAGCCATGAACGAGGGCGTAACGGGGGCCATCCAGCGAATGAACCATGCCCTGCATCTGCTCTGCGCCACCGCCTGGCTGGGGGGCTTGTTGCCGCTGCTGTTCTGCATGCGCCTCGCGCGTGGGCGCTGGCATAATGCGGCAATTCACACCATGATGCGTTTCTCCCGCTATGGTCACGTTGCCGTGGCCGGCGTGCTGCTCAGCGGCGTGGTCAATGCGCTCCTGATTCAGGGCTGGACGGCCCCCTGGCGGAGCGCCTGGGGCGAGATGCTTTTGTTGAAATGTGCGCTGGTGGCGTTGATGGTGGTAATCGCCCTGGTGAACCGGTATGTTCTGGTTCCGCGATTTCGTGATGACAACGGGCCGGCGCAACAACTTTTTATCAGAATGACGCAGACTGAGGTTGTGCTGGGGGCGCTGGTGCTGGCGGTGGTCAGCCTGTTCGCGACCTGGGAACCCTTCTGACAAGGTGAAACAACAGATGAAAAAGACCGTACTCTCTCTTTTATTACTGGCCTGCTCCGGTAGCGCCCTGGCGGCACCGCAGGTGATTACCGTTAGCCGGTTTGAAATGGGCAAGGATAAGTGGGCATTTAACCGCGAAGAGGTGATGCTGACCTGCCGTCCTGGCCAGGCGCTCTATATCATCAATCCCAGCACCCTGGTGCAGTATCCGCTAAACGATATTGCAAAGGAGCAGGTGAAGAGCGGCAAAAGCAGCGGCCAGCCCGTCAGCGTGATCCAGGTTGACGACCCGGCGCATCCGGGGCAGAAGATGAGCCTCGAGCCCTTTATCGCGCGCGCTGCGACCCTCTGCTGAGTTCTGTTTTGCAATAAAAAAACCGCAGGCTTCTCTTCGGAAGCATTGCGGTTTTTGTGTTTAAGGACAGCTGAACGCTTTTTTTCAGGCCACTTTTGTCGCGGACTGGAAAACCTGGCGTCGTCATCTATTCTTAAAGTGCAAGGCGACTTAGCCTGCATTAATGCCAACTTTTAGCGCACGGCTCTCTCCCAAGAGCCATTTCCCTGGACCGAATACAGGAATCGTATTCGGTCTCTTTTTATCTATTTGTTTATTAAGGGTTTTTCCGGTGTTCTCACGAAATCCCCCGAAAATTACTCGAATAATCCATATCCTGTCTAAACCATAACATACTCTGCACCGCGTGCGTCCAGGTATTTTTTCGTCATTGTTAAATTTTTGTGGCCGAGTAAACGTTGCGTGAATTCCTCTCCACGCTCCTTTTCATATAGTCTGCTGGCCAGGCTTCTGATCTCATGGTATGGCGGTGGGTTCGGCCCAAATTTTAACGCCGTCGCATCTCGCACATCCGCAAAAGCCTGGGTTAAACCATCTGGAGTTAAGGGGCCCGGCTTTCTGCCCCCACGCCTGACTGGCGAGAAAAGCATAAAGTCTGAGGGATTATTTACCCTGCAGCGTTCGATCACCTCTTCAAGCACAAGGCCCACCGCCTCTAATTTCAAATCAAGCGGCAGCGCCAGCTTGTGTCCCGTCTTCTCCTGCGTAACAAATAGCCTACCATCCTTCACGTCGCTGAACCGAAAAAGTGAAATGTCCTCGCGGCGCTGTCCTGTAACCAGAGCAAGATCGCAGGCGTTCGGCAACCACTCCGAGTGGGAAGCAGCTGCCGCGCGGATAACAATAAAATGCTCGAGCAGCAAACGCTCCCGTTTTACCTTTGGCGTCGGCGTTCGCGTAGGATCCGCCGGGTTCCTTTCAATATGCCCTTCGACAATAGCCTCCCTGAAAATGTCCAGCAGCACGGACCGCAGGCCGGCGGCCATGCTTTTCTTGTCGCATAAAATATAGGACTCAAGAAAGTTCGAGATGTCCTTCGTGCTAACTGAGGCTAACGGCATTTTGCCGAATTCATCCTTAATGGTTGCGATCTGATTTCGCCTGACCTTCATGGTGTTTGGCTTCAACTCTCTTCTCTCAAGGATCACCTCGTACCGTTCAAGCCAGCTCTTAACCGTAAAGGTAGGGGTCTCCTTTATACGGACAAGCAGGGCTGAGGGAAGGTAATTCTGTTCGATGTAGTTGTTGGCCTCTATGGCCTGAGAGATGGCATCCTTCCTGTCGATCCGGCCAAGAGATATTTCCTGGCCGGTTGTCGGGTTGCGCCAGCTATAAAGCCTGTCTCTTTTACGATAGGTCAGGTTACGGGGCAGATTAGCGTCGTAACGTGCTGGCCTTTTCGCCATGAGTCAGTCTCTCCAGTAGGGTGCCGCCGGCGGGCAGCGTCATGTTTTTAGGTTTCGGGCGCAGGTTCTTTTTGCTCGGATCCACATAGATAGCGTCCGGCTGAACCTTATATTCTTTGCCATGAAGCGCAGGTGCAGGAAATATGCGCCCCTCCCTTGCCCAGCGGCGAAGAGTTGAAAGAGAGGGCGGTGTTGAATAGGTTTCTTTTGCCCATTCCTGCAGGTTAAGAAGCTTGGCCATATTACCTCCGGCTTCCGACAACTCATTATAAAGCTGTCGGAAATTTGTCATTGAAATATTGGTATCAGGAAACCTGCCCGGGCAGGGAACGGAGCCGGCGCATGCCGATCATCGCCGTGGCCACGTAGCTCGTCTTCCGGTTCACCACCTCCACCCAGACCTTCACGCCTTCCACCCGCACGGTGTACGTCTCTTTCATCTTACTGGGGCCATACTCGCCGTAGCGTTCGTGATGAGTGGCCAGCGCGATAGCGCATGCCTGGCGCGCGAGGGGGGATTGTGTGCTGCGGTTAATCAGTCGCATGGTCATCTCCTTCGATACGCTTGAACTTAATCACCCAGACCCACGGGTTAGCCTGCCAGCTGTCGTCGCCGTAAATTGACTTCCATAACCAGGAAAACACCTCGCGTGCGTCATGGCTTGCACCGCCGAAATACTGATCCCCCTGATTGATGCAATAGCGGCCAGTGACGGGTAGTTTCATTAAGCCTTCACGTGCTGCATCGGCCTCACTGATGCTGTTCAGCCGCTCCACCCGCACATCCGTGATTTCCAGCAGAATGCGACTGGCTGCGCGCGGCATGTGGATAGACGGTTTCCAGCAAGAACGACCATCTTCATAGCCATCGTCATCACCCCAGGTAAATTCTCCATCTGCTGCGTAGATAGCGTGACCAGAGTAATAACCTTTACCAAACGGCATTTCGTGAATAGCTGTGGCAGGGCGGTCAGGATTCCATGGCTGAATTCGACCATCTTCATTCAGTTCATGGCTAACGACGCCCCACGTCTCCCGCACCCAGATGCGATCGCCGATCACACCGAACGGGCAACTTGTAGAAAGGCTATGCCCCGGCACGGCAGGAACTGAAGTCATTCCTTTGCTCCAAGCTGCGCCAAATACCTCAAAGAAATTGCCATTCAACACCGGCTGGACCTTCATGATCCGCCGCGTCTGTATCTTTCGGCCATCCAGGATGGCGCGTACCATCCCATCGTTGAAAATCATTCCGCGTTCTTTAATTTTCGTCATGTCGTTACAGGGAGGGCGAACCCTCCCGCCTCCCTTAGGCCACATATTCCGGTTTCATATCCGCCAGGGTGATGCTGAACTGATCGTGCAGTTCTTCACCCAGGTGACGCTTTGAAGATGCCAGCACGCGCTCGGCCTCCGCGAACCGTTCGGCGGCATCCGGCTCGCCAGGCTGGGGCAGGGAGTTGATTGCTGCCTCGACATTGTTACGCGCATCCACGTGGTAATAGCGTTTCACGGCTTTGTTCTTCAGTTCGGTGTACAGGGCAGTTCCAAGCGTTGCCTTAGCAGTTTCGATATCGGCACGCAGCGCTTTAGCGCCATCCACATCCTGCGCTGCTTCAATGCGATCCCGGAATTCATCGGCCAAAGCATCGATGTTGGCTGCCGATTCCTGAGCGCTGTGGGTAGTTGTTACGTTGTCACCGGAGATATCAGCCAGGCTTACGCGTGCCGGCGCCGGGTTAATCTCTTTTTCGGTTCTATGTTCAACTTCATCAGGGGTATACACGCCCAGCACCACTGCAGGGCAGTAGAGGCGCGCCCAGTATTTGAGCGCCAGATAGGCGATCTGCTGTTTTGGGTTTGAGACCCAGAGAGGGGAGTTGCGCGTAATTACGCTGGACAGATAAATCGGCTCTCCCCATGTAATTTCGCTTTCACCGCGTAGAACTGCGCCCACACGAACCGAGAGGCCCTGCTCATCTTCACTTGTCCAGCCGCGTACAATTTCTTTTTTCTCATAGGTCCCGCCACCCTTGGCAGGCTTTTTAACCACCTCTTCGCGTGTCCGGGCGCACTTCGACCAGTCGCCTTCGTATTCATAATGGAAGCGGCCCACGATGGCATTTGAGCTGGAGATCACCGCGTTAACCAGCTGCGCTTCGTAACCCAGCACGCCGTTTACCAGGTGCGTTTTCTGCGCTACGGCGTAAGGATTCATGCCCCACTGCATGGCCTGCATGATAATCGCCATGCAGTCAGCCGGGTTGCCCCGCAGGTGTTCGGGAACTGTCACGGCCGCCTGTGCCATTAAGCCAGCAACTGCCTGGAGCTGGGTCAGCGCCTGGACATTGAAAATGGAGTTGGTTGCAGAAATTGTGTTCGGAGCCTGTTGCTCTGCAGTTACGATGTTCATGTTTTCCATGGTCATTCCCCTTATGCCTGAGTACGCAGCGCTTCAAGACGGCGCAGGTCGAAGTCGTTCAGTTCGTCGGTGTAATCAGCGGTGATGGGCGCCGGCCAGTTGCCGGTATCGAATCCGGTGGCGATAGCGCGCATGGTTTTGCGGTACTCGAGCATGCCAAGCTCCAGCAGTTCTGCGGATGCCTCAATAATGGCGATCCAGTGGTAGTTCTCGTCTTTGTTGACGAAGATCCAGAAGAACTGGTCCAGCGCCGCGGTCTCGCAATACATGGCCGCGCTCAGGTGATAGTCGCGGTCAATTATTTCCCGGTGCAGGCGGGCGCGCAGGCTCTCCTGCTTAACGTTCCACATGCTGATGGTTTTCAGGTCGGCGCCGATACGCAGGTTGTTGAGGTCCAGTTCCAGGTCCGGGCGCACGCGCACTTCCAGCCCGGTTTCGTCGTCAAAGCCGAAATAGCTCACCTCAACGGCGCGGCTCGGGTGCGTCAGCAACATGCCGGCAGTCGGGTGTGCCAGCAGGGCCGACTGGATGGCCTGGGCAGTCGCCAGCTGCTGGCGCGTCACCAGAATCTTGTCGCCCGGATTTTCGCGCCAGGCGTCAAGCAGCTCGTCGGCGAATACGGCATCAGGTTTAACCGACTTAACCGCCTGGATCATTTCCGCTTTGCTGCCGGATACCTTCAGCGGTGCCGGCTTCTGGGCTTCCTGCGCCACTAGATCTGGGTTGATGATTGCCAGCTGTTCAAGCAGCGAATCACGGCTGCCGCTGGTTTTAACCTGCGCGGGCAGGGTGGCGTTGTACTCTTTGATGCAGGCCTTCATGGCTACCGCAGTCTGCTTCTGGTCCGCCTCAATGCGCTGGTATTCCGCCGGCAGGGCCATATAGCTCTGCGCCGTTTCCTCCAAGCTGGCGCCCATCGGCAGCTGCGCGGGCAGGGTGGCGTTGTACTCTTCCAGCAGCGCCTTGATATCGTCTGCACTCAGTAGCGCCGGCAGGCTGGCGTTGTGCGCGTCGATGAACTCGCGCAGGGTGGCGGCAGTGGTGAAAGCCCCTTCCGGGATCTCCGGATCTACGCTGAACTATGCCTCGAGGTTTTCAGGCTGCAGCGCCAGGGCGT
>DKMV01000081.1 GCA_002469605.1 Leclercia sp. UBA7405 | reverse complement strand
TGCAATAACTCCGGCGGCTCGCTGGTGCAGCGCGGCCCGGCCTATACCGAAATGTCGCTCTTTGCCCGTATCGATGAGAACGGCAAACTGCAGCTGGTGAACCACCTGGGCATTGAGCTGGGCACCACGCCGGAGCAGATCCTCAGCAAGCTTGATGATGACCGTGTGAAAGATGAAGATGTGCGCCACGATGGCCGCCACGCCCACGATCATGACTACATCAGCCGCGTGCGTGAGATCGACGCCGACACCCCGGCGCGCTACAACGCGGACCCGGACCGTCTGTTTGAATCCTCCGGCTGCGCGGGCAAGCTGGCGGTCTTCGCCGTGCGCCTCGACACCTTTAAAGCCGAGAAGAGCCAGCAGGTCTTCTACATCGGCACCAACCAGCCGGAGGTGTTAACCGAAATCCGCCGCCATATTCTGGGCCAGTTCACCCACCTGCCGGTGGCGGGCGAGTATATGCACCGGGATATTTACGATATCGCCGAGCGCTACGGCAAAGACACCTTCCTGATGATCGACAAGCTCGGCACCGACAAGATGCCCTTCTTCTTCACCATGAAGGGGCGCACCGACGCGATGCTGGAGAAGGTCTCCCTCTTTAAGCCGCACTTTACCGACCGCTTTATGCAGAAGCTGGGCAACGCCTTCCCGGCGCACCTGCCGCCGCGCATGAAGAGCTGGCGCGACAAGTACGAGCACCACCTGCTGCTGAAGATGGCCGGGGACGGCATTGCCGAAGCGCAAGCCTGGCTAAGCGAGTTCTTTAAAACCGCCGACGGGGATTTCTTCGCCTGTACGCCGGAAGAAGGCAGCAAGGCATTCCTGCACCGTTTTGCCGCCGCCGGGGCCGCGATCCGCTATCAGGCGGTACACGCGGACGAGGTGGAGGATATTCTGGCGCTGGATATCGCCCTGCGCCGTAACGACAACGAATGGTTTGAACACCTGCCGCCGGAGATCGACAGCCAGCTGGTACACAAGCTCTATTACGGCCACTTTATGTGTTATGTCTTCCATCAGGATTACATCGTTAAAAAAGGGGTCGACGCCCACGCCCTGAAGGAGCAGATGCTGGAACTTCTCAAAGCGCGCGGCGCCCAGTATCCGGCCGAGCACAACGTCGGTCACCTGTACGAAGCGCCGGAGGCGTTAAAACAGTTTTATCGTGCAAACGACCCGACAAACAGTATGAACCCCGGCATTGGTAAAACGACCAAACATAAAAACTGGTCAGAAGCCTCTGTTGTAGCAGGCGAGCCTGTGCAAGCAACTGATCCGACCATAAAGCACGAGTGAAGGTATTGTTAAGCAGCGCAAAATAGGTCTAGAGTAGCGTCACTGTGCCAGAGAAACGTTTCTCTGGCTTTTTGGCGAGGAACGGACAGATCATGTCGGCTGTTGAAATTTTAACCGAAACAGAAGTAGTCGTGCGCGATGTGCAGCTGGACGATGCCCACGCCATCGCCGCTATTTACGCCTGGCATGTGCTGAATGGGCGGGCCTCCTTTGAAGAGGTGCCCCCGACGGTCGATGAGATGCGCCAGCGCATTAAAAGCGTCACCGGTGAAGGGTTCCCCTGGCTGGTGGCCCTTTATCGCGGCATTCTGGTTGGCTACTGCTATGCCACCCTCTACCGCCCGCGCTCTGCCTATCGTTATACCCTCGAAGAGTCTATCTACGTTGAAGCCAGCACCCCGGGTCGCGGCTTTGGCAGCGCCCTACTGAGTGCGTTAATCGAACGCAGCGAACAGGGGCCGTGGCGACAGATGATCGCCATCGTCGGCGACGGGCCAAACAATGCCGGATCCCTGCGTCTGCATAAAAAGTACGGTTTCGAAGTGGTCGGGCAGCTTCGCAGCGTGGGCTATAAGAAAGGGGACTGGCGGGATACCCTGATTTTGCAGCGCCCACTCAACGACGGTGACTGGACGCTGCCGGAGTAATCAGTCGTTCTGGGCGGTCTGCTCACCTGCTGCGGCACGCGCTGAGGCCATCTGGGCTGCCCGCTGTTTTTTGTAGCTTAAGGCCTCTGCCGGCACCGGCATCACTTTCCCCGTTTCAATCCAGGTACGCAGACGGCTGGCATCCGCAAAGTGGGTGTATTTACCGAAGGCGTCCATCACCACCAGCGCTACCGGCTTACCGTTAAACACCGTACGCATCACCAGGCAGTGGCCTGCCGCATTGGTAAAGCCGGTCTTGGTCAGCTGGATATTCCAGTTGTCCCGGTAGACCAGATGATTGGTATTGCGAAATGGCAGGGTATACGGCGGATTCGAGAAAGTCGCCATCTCTTCGCGGGTGGTGCTTAGCTGGCCAATTAGCGGGTACTGCTTGCTGGCGATAAGCATTTTCGTCAGATCCTGCGCCGTGGAGACGTTATGGATCGACAGGCCGGTAGGCTCAACAAAGCGGGTGTTAGTCATACCCAGCGCTTTGGCTTTGGCGTTCATGGCCTTGATAAAGGCGTTGTAGCCACCCGGATAGTGATGCGCCAGGCTTGCCGCCGCGCGGTTCTCCGACGACATCAGGGCCAGTAGCAGCATATTTTTGCGGCTGATTTCGCTGTTGAGGCGCACCCGGGAGTAGATCCCTTTCATTTCCGGCGTCTGGCTGATATCGACTTTTAATTTCTCATTCAGCGGCAGGTGAGCGTCCAGCACCACCATCGCGGTCATCACTTTGGTTATCGACGCAATCGGCCGCACCAGGTTCGGGTGGCTGGCGTAGATCACTTTATTGGTATTCAGATCGACGATCATGGCGCTGCCGGAGGCGATTTCCGGCTGGGCGGCGGTGGCTACCGCGGCGGTTTTAGCGATGGCCGGTGTTGCTACGGGCACGGCCAGCAGCAGAGCAAGACTCAGTAAAGAAACGCGAAATTTCAGCATGGGGAGATTTCAGGTAATTATTCACGCACGTAATAACGTACACCGCCGGCGCTGAGAGACCTGCGCCGGCTGGCAAAGGTCATGATAGCCGTCAGGCTGGCTCGCTGCCAGAAGTTAATCATGAACAGATGCTGCATTGCTGGCATTTACGCCAGCAATGCAGTGGTCTCAGAACAGGCGATATCCATAACCCCAGAGAATGACTGTCAGCGCCAGCAGAGCCTCCAGCACCAGCACGCCGATGGCGAGGGTCGAGCTGGAGAAGCTCAGCCCCTCTTCCTTGTTGATATTCAGGAAGGTGGGAATACCGATATACAGCAGGTAACCGGTGTAAAACAGCGCCACCGTCCCCACCAGCGCGCAGAGCCACACCAGCGGATAGAGCGCCACTATCCCGCTTAAAAACAGCGGGGTGGCGACATAGCCGGCGAAGATCATGCACAGGGTAAGGGTGGGTCGCTGCGGATAGTTGCGCGCCATCCAGTAAATGACCCGCCCCATCACCGCCACGCCTGCCAGCATCAGGCCGTAAAAGAGTACGGCGAGTGCCAGACCGTTTATCCAGGAGAGGCGAACGACGTTGCCGTCGCCAAAATTCCAGCCGATTTGCGTGGTGCCGATAAAGGCGCAGACCACCGGTATCGCCGCCATCAGCAGGACGTGGTGGGTATAGTGATGCGAGACGGTTTCGTTTTCGCTTCTGATAACGTGCATTTCGCGCTCGGGATGGGAAAAAAGTCCCCAGACATGGTTCATAACGCCCCCTTG
>DKMV01000148.1 GCA_002469605.1 Leclercia sp. UBA7405 | reverse complement strand
AAAAAATGTCCGTCTGGCAGATTCTGGGTACCCGTCAGTTCTGCCAGACGGACATTTTTTTACCATTGTTGGTCTGGTGATGCGCTTCCTGACCACCAATGATGTACTCGCGTTCTTCATCGGAGAGTTTCTTCTGATCGCGCGGGTGTTTATAGAACATCAGCCAGGCCATGGCCCAGGCAAAGCTCAGCACGCCGGAGATAATGAACGCCATCTGCCAGCTGTGCATCACGATAGCCCACACCACCAGCGGCGGAGCAATCATCGCGCCGATAGAGGAGCCCACGTTGAAGTAGCCCACGGCGATAGAACGCTCTTTCGCCGGGAACCATTCGGAGCTGGCTTTCAGGCCGGCCGGGATCATAGCCGCTTCTGCCGCACCTACTGCACCACGCGCCAGCGCCAGGCCGCCCCAGCTGCCTGCCAGCGCGGTTGCGCCGCAGAACACCGCCCAGGTAACGGCGAAGAAGGCGTAGCCGATTTTGGTACCCAGAACATCCAGCACATAGCCCGCCACAGGCTGCATGATGGTATAAGCAGCGGAGTAAGCCGCAATGATATAAGAGTACTGCTGCGTAGAGATGTGCAGCTCTTCCATTAATGTTGGCGCCGCAGCCGCCACGGTATTACGCGTCAGGTAACCCAGCACGGTGCCCAGCGTCACCAGTGCGATCATGTACCAACGTAACCCTTTAATTTTACGCATGTAAAACCTCATCGTTATGTTATCTCCGCGCCAGAGCGCGGGGCATCTCTCCATAAAGGGAGACGCTTCTTTAACGGGAGGGCGTAACCGGGAGGAACTCCCGGAACGGCCCGCACCTTGCCATAAATAATTCGTGCTAAGCCGGTATCCGTACCGTTGAGTCCGATGCTTGCCAGCGCACCGGAGATATATTCCGTCAGCTTATAAATCGCGACGGCGAGAAGATAACTTGTCATACAACTTTAAAAGGTGAGTGCCATCACAAAAGTGTGAATCTTTGTGTGGTCATTATCCGCGCGACACAAAGCCAGAGCTGGCGCGGCCTGAGGCGGCATTTGCCCCTTTAGGAGTAATTTTTTTGTCGACGTTTATTGATCTAACTCACGAAAAAATCATCGGCCGCTGGAAATTGGTGTGATAACTTTGCAGCATCTGAACATAAGCTTTCTGACGCACTCGTAATGAGGATGACGATAATGACCGCGTTTATGACCGACGATTTTCTGTTAGATACTGAATTTGCCCGCCGCCTGTACCACGACTACGCAAAAGAGCAGCCGATTTTCGACTACCACTGCCACTTACCGCCGCAGCAGGTTGCCGAAAATTACCGTTTCAAAAACCTGTATGACATCTGGCTGAAGGGCGACCACTACAAATGGCGCGCCATGCGTACCAACGGCGTAGCGGAACGCCTCTGCACCGGCGATGCGTCTGACCGCGAGAAATTTGATGCCTGGGCTGCCACCGTGCCGCACACCATCGGTAACCCGCTCTACCACTGGACCCACCTCGAGCTGCGCCGTCCGTTCGGTATCACCGGTAAACTGCTGTCCCCAACCACTGCCGATGAGATCTGGGATCAGTGCAACGCCCTGCTGGCACAGGACAACTTTTCTGCCCGCGGCATCATGAAGCAGATGAACGTGAAGATGGTTGGTACCACCGACGATCCGATCGACTCCCTTGAGCACCACGCCGTGGTGGCAAAAGACACTAGCTTCGATGTCAAAGTGCTGCCGAGCTGGCGCCCGGATAAAGCCTTCAACATCGAGCAGGCGACCTTTAACGACTATATGGCGAAGCTCGGCGAAGTCTCTGATACCGACATCCGCCGCTTCAGCGATCTGCAAACTGCCCTGACCAAACGTCTGGACCACTTTGCCGCCCACGGCTGTAAAGTTTCTGACCACGCGCTGGACGTCGTACTGTTCGCCGAGGCCAGCGACGCCGAGCTGGACAGCATCCTGGCGCGCCGCCTGGCAGGTGAAAGCCTGAGCGAGCACGAAGTGGCGCAGTTCAAAACTGCGGTGCTGGTCTGGCTGGGTGCAGAATATGCCCGTCGCGGCTGGGTACAGCAGTACCACATCGGTGCGCTGCGCAATAACAACCTGCGCCAGTTCAAACTGCTGGGGCCGGACGTGGGCTTCGACTCCATCAACGACCGCCCGCTGGCAGAAGAGCTCTCTAAGCTGCTGAGCAAGCAGAACGAAGAGAACCTGCTGCCAAAAACGATTCTGTACTGCCTGAACCCGCGCGATAACGAAGTGCTGGGCACCATGATCGGCAACTTCCAGGGCGAAGGGATGCCGGGCAAGATGCAGTTCGGCTCCGGCTGGTGGTTCAACGATCAGAAAGACGGCATGGAACGTCAGATGACGCAGCTGGCACAGCTGGGCCTGTTAAGCCGCTTTGTGGGAATGCTGACCGATAGCCGCAGCTTCCTTTCTTATACTCGCCATGAATACTTCCGCCGCATTCTCTGCCAGATGATTGGCCGCTGGGTGGCCGCGGGCGAAGCGCCGGCAGATATCCAGCTGCTGGGCGAAATGGTGAAAAACATCTGCTTTAACAATGCGCGTGACTACTTCGCCATTGAACTGAACTAAGGCCGTTAGGGGTTGATATGCAATACATCAAGATCCATTCGCTGGATAACGTTGCGGTAGCGCTGGCCGATCTGGCCGAAGGTACGGAAGTGACCTTTGGCGACCAGAGCGTCACGCTTCGCCAGGCTGTTTCGCGTGGGCATAAATTTGCCCTGCGTCTGATTGCCGAAGGGGAGAACGTCGTGAAATACGGCCTGCCCATCGGTCATGCGCTGGCGGACATTGCGCCGGGTGAATTTATTCACTCGCACAATACCCGCACCAATCTGAGCGATCTGGACGAGTACAGCTATCAACCCGATTTTCAGGCGGAAGATCGGCAGTCAGCGGATCGCGACGTGGAGATCTACCGCCGCGCCAGCGGTGAGGTGGGGATCCGTAACGAACTCTGGATCCTGCCGACCGTCGGC
>DKMV01000260.1 GCA_002469605.1 Leclercia sp. UBA7405 | reverse complement strand
TTGTGGGCCAAGGGACTAAGCACACATTTGTTATATAAACGAAAAGACTAGTCTATGAGCACTGATAAAAAGCAATCATTACCCGCTATAACGCTTGCGGCGATCGGGGTTGTGTACGGTGATATTGGCACCAGCCCGCTTTATACGCTTCGTGAATGTCTGTCCGGCCAGTTTGGTTTTGGCGTTGAACGTGACGCCGTATTTGGTTTTTTGTCCCTGATTTTCTGGCTGCTTATCTGCGTTGTTTCCATTAAATATCTGTCGTTCGTTATGCGCGCGGATAACGCCGGTGAAGGCGGGATCCTGACCTTAATGTCGCTGGCGGGGCGAAACACCTCGCCAAAGATGACCTCCTTCCTGGTGATCATCGGCCTGATAGGCGGCAGCTTCTTTTATGGCGAGGTGGTGATCACCCCGGCAATATCGGTGATGTCCGCCATCGAGGGGCTGGAGATCATCGCGCCAGAGCTTGATACCTGGGTCGTGCCGCTCGCGATACTGGTGTTAACCCTGCTGTTCGCTATTCAGAAACACGGCACCGGGCTGGTGGGCAAGCTGTTTGCTCCTATCATGCTGGCGTGGTTCCTGATCCTGGCGGTACTGGGCCTGCGCAGTATTATCGCCAATCCGGACGTGCTGCATGCGCTGAACCCGATGTGGGCGGTGCACTTCTTTATGGAATACAAAACCGTCTCCTTTATTGCGCTGGGTGCGGTGGTGCTCTCCATTACCGGCGTGGAAGCGCTGTATGCCGACATGGGGCACTTCGGCAAGCTGCCGATCCGCGTCGCCTGGTTCTCGGTGGTGTTGCCGTCGCTGGTGCTGAACTACTTCGGTCAGGGGGCGCTGCTGCTGAGAAATCCGGAGGCCATCAAAAACCCGTTCTTCCTGCTGGCACCGGAGTGGGCGCTGATCCCCATGCTCTTTATTGCCACCCTGGCGACGGTCATTGCCTCCCAGGCGGTGATTTCAGGGGTCTTCTCGCTGACCCGCCAGGCGGTGCGTCTGGGCTATCTGTCGCCGATGCGCATTATTCACACCTCCGAAATGGAGTCTGGCCAGATCTACATCCCGTTCATTAACTGGCTGCTCTATTTTGCGGTGGTGATTGTTATCGTCAGCTTCGAGCACTCCAGCAACCTGGCGGCGGCCTACGGTATCGCCGTGACCGGCACCATGGTGTTAACCTCGATTCTCTCCACCACCGTGGCCTACCGTAACTGGCACTGGAACAAGTTCCTGGTGGCAATCATTCTGGTGGCGTTCCTCTGCATCGACGTTCCGCTCTTCTCGGCAAACCTGGACAAAATTATCTACGGCGGCTGGCTGCCGTTAACCCTGGGTCTGCTGATGTTCCTGATCATGACCACCTGGAAAAGCGAGCGTTTCCGCCTGCTGCGCCGGATGCATGAGCACGGTAACTCGCTGGAGGCGATGATCGCCTCGCTGGAGAAATCCCCGCCGGTGCGCGTGCCTGGTACGGCGGTATATATGTCCCGCGCCCTGAACGTGATCCCCTTTGCCCTGATGCACAACCTTAAGCACAACAAGGTGCTGCATGAGCGGGTAATTTTACTGACCCTGCGCACCGAAGATGCGCCCTACGTGCATAACGTGCGTCGCGTACAGATAGAGCAGCTCTCGCCTACCTTCTGGCGAGTGGTGGCCAGCTACGGCTGGCGCGAAACGCCGAACGTGGAAGAGGTGTTCCACCGCTGCGGTCTGGAAGGGCTAAGCTGTCGCATGATGGAGACCTCCTTCTTTATGTCCCACGAGTCGCTGATCATTGGCAAGCGCCCGTGGTATCTGCGCCTGCGCGGTAAGCTCTATCTCATCCTGCAGCGTAATGCCCTGCGGGCGCCGGACCAGTTCCAGATCCCGCCTAACCGGGTTATTGAGTTAGGCACCCAGGTCGAGATTTAACGCTTTAAGCCCGGCGCCCCCCGCCGGGTTTTTCTTTTCTATCCCCCTCCAGTTTGCGTTAGCGAAACGTTTCGAAGCCGATCACAATTCTGCAACGTCGTGATGGTTTTATGAGCACGCATCAGATTAAACTCATGCCAGCGAAACGTTTCGCTAGTGGAGCAAAAAAATGAAGAAAGGCACCGTACTTAACGCTGAAATCTCATCGGTTATCTCCCGTCTTGGGCATACCGATACGCTGGTGGTTTGCGATGCAGGCTTACCGGTTCCGCGTAGCACAACCCGTATTGATATGGCGTTAACGCAGGGCGTTCCCTCGTTTATGCAGGTACTGGAGGTGGTGACCGCGGAGATGCAGGTTGAGACGGCCATTCTCGCAACGGAAATCAAACAACATAATCCGCAACTCCACGAAACGTTGCTCAGCCACATTGAGCAGCTGCAACAACACCAGGGAAACACCATAGAAGTTCATTACATAACGCACGAGCAGTTCAAACAACAAACCGCAGACAGTCAGGCGGTGATTCGCAGCGGGGAGTGTTCCCCGTATGCGAATATCATTCTCTGTGCTGGCGTCACCTTCTGAGGCCATCATGGACGCATTACTACAACTGAAAGGGATAGATAAATCGTTCCCGGGCGTAAAAGCCCTCTCCGGCGCGGCGCTGAACGTATACGCCGGGCGCGTCATGGCGCTGGTGGGCGAGAACGGCGCCGGCAAATCCACCATGATGAAAGTGCTGACCGGCATCTATCAACGCGACGCCGGTTCGCTGGTCTGGCTGGGCAAAGAGACCACCTTCAACGGGCCTAAGTCTTCCCAGGATGCGGGTATCGGCATCATTCACCAGGAGCTGAACCTGATCCCGCAGCTCACCATTGCGGAAAATATCTTCCTTGGCCGCGAGTTCGTAAATCGCTTTGGCAAAATTGACTGGAAAACCATGTATGCCGAGGCGGACAAGCTGCTGGCAAAGCTGAACCTGCGCTTTAAGAGCGACCGTCTGGTAGGCGATCTCTCCATTGGCGATCAGCAGATGGTGGAAATTGCCAAGGTGCTGAGCTTTGAGTCGAAGGTTATCGTCATGGACGAGCCGACTGACGCCCTGACCGATACCGAAACCGACTCCCTGTTCCGCGTCATCCGCGAGCTGAAAGCGCAGGGGCGCGGCATTGTCTATATCTCCCACCGTATGAAAGAGATCTTCGAGATCTGCGACGACGTCACCGTCTTTCGCGACGGGCAGTTCATTGCCGAGCGCGAAGTGGCCACCCTGACCGAAGATACGCTGATCGAAATGATGGTGGGCCGCAAGCTGGAAGATCAGTATCCGCATCTCGACAAAGCGCCGGGGGCGCTGCGCCTGAAGGTTGATAACCTCTGCGGACCGGGCGTGGAGAGCGTGAGCTTTACCCTGCGCCAGGGGGAGATCCTGGGCGTGGCGGGGCTGATGGGTGCCGGGCGTACCGAGCTGATGAAAGTGCTTTACGGCGCGCTGCCGCGCACCAGCGGCTACGTCACCCTCGACGGCCATGAGGTGGTTACCCGTTCGCCGCAGGATGGGCTGGCCAACGGCATTGTCTATATCTCCGAGGACCGTAAACGTGACGGCCTGGTGCTGGGCATGTCGGTAAAAGAGAACATGTCTCTGACCGCGCTGCGCTATTTCAGCCGTAACGGCGGTAGCGTGAAGCATAAAGACGAGCAGCAGGCGGTGAGTGATTTTATTCGCCTCTTCAATGTGAAAACCCCGTCGATGGATCAGGCGATCGGCCTGCTGTCCGGCGGTAATCAG
The DNA here is from genome assembly GCA_002469605.1 of Leclercia sp. UBA7405. Lineage (GTDB taxonomy): Bacteria > Pseudomonadota > Gammaproteobacteria > Enterobacterales > Enterobacteriaceae > Enterobacter. The sequence goes on along the minus strand of DKMV01000260.1, from coordinate 6,770 downwards.
CAGAAAGTGGCCATTGCCCGCGGACTGATGACGCGCCCGAAAGTGCTGATCCTCGACGAGCCGACCCGCGGCGTGGACGTCGGGGCCAAGAAAGAGATCTATCAGTTAATTAACCAGTTCAAGGCCGACGGTCTGAGCATCATTCTGGTCTCTTCCGAGATGCCAGAAGTGTTAGGCATGAGCGATCGCATTATCGTCATGCACGAAGGGCATCTCGGCGGTGAATTCACTCGCGAGCAGGCCACCCAGGAAGTTCTGATGGCTGCCGCTGTGGGCAAGCTTAATCGCGTGAATCAGGAGTAAGAAGATGACTACCCAGGCTGTTTCTGGTCGCCGCTATTTCACAAAGGCATGGTTGATGGAGCAAAAATCGCTGATTGCCCTGCTGGTGCTGATCGCGATTGTCTCCACCATGAGCCCGAACTTTTTTACCGTTAATAACCTGTTCAACATCCTGCAGCAGACCTCGGTGAACGCCATTATGGCGGTCGGGATGACGCTGGTGATTTTGACATCCGGTATCGATCTCTCCGTCGGTTCGCTGCTGGCGCTTACCGGCGCGGTAGCCGCCTCAATTGTAGGGATTGAGGTGAACGCGCTGGTGGCGGTTGCCGCCGCCCTGGCGCTGGGAGCCGCCATTGGTGCGGTGACCGGCGTGATTGTGGCGAAAGGGCGCGTACAGGCGTTTATCGCCACCCTGGTGATGATGCTGCTGCTGCGCGGGGTAACCATGGTCTACACCAACGGCAGCCCGGTGAATACCGGCTTTACCGACAACGCCGATCTCTTTGGCTGGTTCGGTATTGGCCGTCCGCTGGGTATTCCGACGCCGGTCTGGATCATGAGTATCGTCTTCCTGGCCGCATGGTACATGCTGCATCACACCCGCCTGGGACGCTACATCTATGCGCTGGGCGGTAACGAAGCGGCAACGCGCCTGTCCGGCATCAGCGTGAACAAAATCAAGATTATCGTTTACTCCCTGAGCGGCCTGCTGGCCTCCCTGGCGGGCATTATCGAAGTGGCACGCCTCTCCTCGGCGCAGCCGACGGCAGGAACGGGCTATGAGCTGGATGCCATTGCCGCAGTGGTGCTGGGCGGTACCAGCCTTGCGGGCGGTAAAGGTCGCATTGTTGGGACCCTGATCGGCGCACTTATCCTCGGTTTCCTGAATAATGGTTTGAATTTATTAGGTGTTTCCTCCTATTACCAGATGATCGTTAAGGCAGTGGTGATTTTGCTGGCGGTACTGGTAGACAACAAAAAACAGTAACTGACGACACTACAGGACATCTCTGATATGAACATGAAAAAACTGGCTACCCTGGTTTCTGCTGTCGCGCTGAGCGCAACCGTAAGTGCGAACGTTATGGCGAAAGAGACCATCGCGCTGGTGGTCTCCACGCTGAACAACCCGTTCTTTGTCTCCCTGAAGGATGGCGCGCAGAAAGAGGCGGACAAACTGGGTTATAACCTGGTGGTGCTGGACTCCCAGAACAACCCGGCGAAAGAGCTGGCTAACGTTCAGGACCTGACCGTTCGCGGGACCAAAATCCTGCTGATCAACCCGACCGATTCCGATGCCGTGGGCAACGCCGTGAAGATGGCTAACCAGGCGAACATCCCGGTAATTACCCTCGACCGCCAGGCCTCTAAAGGCGACGTGGTGAGCCACATCGCTTCTGACAACGTGCTGGGCGGCAAAATCGCCGGTGACTACATCGCCAAAAAAGCGGGCGAAGGCGCCAAAGTTATTGAACTGCAGGGTATCGCCGGTACTTCCGCTGCCCGCGAGCGTGGCGAAGGCTTCCAGCAGGCCGTTGCGGCCCACAAATTCAACGTGCTGGCCAGCCAGCCGGCAGACTTCGACCGTACTAAAGGCCTGAACGTAATGCAAAACCTGCTGACCGCCCACCCGGACGTGAAAGCTGTATTTGCCCAGAACGATGAGATGGCCCTGGGCGCGCTGCGTGCTCTGCAGACTGCCGGTAAAACCGATGTGATGGTGGTCGGATTTGACGGCACGCCTGATGGTGAAAAAGCGGTAAACGATGGCAAACTGGCTGCGACCATTGCTCAGCTGCCAGAGCAGATCGGCGCCACCGGCGTGCAGACCGCTGACAAAGTGCTGAAAGGCGAAAAGGTTCAGGCTAAATATCCTGTTGACCTGAAACTGGTCATCAAGCAGTAATAAGCAGCTCAGGCAGTCACTGGCTGCCTGAGGGACAAATATAAAGAAAAGTGTGGCATACGCCACCGGGTAACACCGGTGGCGCTCTCAGATGGACACTCATACATGAAAACCGCAGGCAAGCTCGTCGTCCTTGGCAGTATCAATGCCGATCACATTCTCAACCTTGAATCCTTCCCTGCACCAGGCGAAACCGTAACGGGCAACCAGTACCAGGTCGCCTTCGGCGGTAAAGGCGCTAACCAGGCGGTTGCTGCCGGTCGCAGCGGCGCCAGTATTGCGTTTATTGCCTGCACGGGCGATGACGATACCGGCGAGCGCGTTCGCCAGCAGCTGGTCAGCGACAATATCGATATTGCGCCGGTCAGCGTAGTGGCAGGGGAATCCACCGGCGTGGCGCTGATTTTCGTCAACGCGGAAGGGGAGAATGTCATCGGTATTCATGCGGGAGCCAATGCCGCCCTGAGTATCGAGCGCGTACAGGCGCAGCGCGACCTTATCGCGGATGCCAGCGCTCTGCTGATGCAGCTGGAATCCCCGGTTGAAAGCGTGCTGGCCGCGGCAAAAATTGCTCATGAAAATCACACCACCGTCGTACTGAACCCGGCGCCCGCCCGTCTATTATCAGACGAGCTACTGTCGCTGGTGGATATCATCACCCCCAACGAAACCGAAGCGGAAAAGCTGACCGGCATCCGCGTTGAAAACGATGAGGATGCGGCGCGGGCGGCAAAAGCGCTACACGATAAAGGCATCGGCACCGCGATCATCACCCTGGGCAGCCGCGGCGTATGGGCCAGCGTCAATGGCGAAGGCCGACGCGTGCCGGGCTTTAAGGTGAAAGCGATCGATACCATTGCGGCGGGAGACACCTTTAACGGTGCGCTGGTAACCGCGCTGCTGGAAGGAAAAGCAATGGATGATGCCATCCGCTTTGCCCATGCCGCAGCCGCTATCGCAGTGACACGTAAAGGCGCGCAGCCTTCCGTGCCCTGGCGTAACGAGATTGATGAATTCATAAGTCAGCAGGGGTAACGCTTGGCCACAATGAAAGATGTCGCTCGCCTGGCGGGCGTTTCTACTTCGACCGTCTCCCACGTCATTAATAAAGATCGCTTCGTCAGCGAGGCGATTCGGGAGAAGGTTGAGGCCGCCATCAAAGAGCTCAACTATGCCCCCTCGGCGCTGGCGCGAAGCCTTAAGCTTAACCAGACGCGCACTATCGGCATGCTGATCACCGCCAGTACCAACCCTTTTTACTCGGAACTGGTGCGCGGCGTCGAACGCAGCTGTTTTGAGCGCGGCTACAGCCTGGTGCTGTGCAATACCGAAGGCGACGAGCAGCGTATGAACCGTAATCTGGAAACGCTGATGCAAAAGCGCGTCGACGGGCTGCTGCTGCTCTGCACCGAAACGCACCAGCCGTCGAAAGAGATTATCCAGCGCTACCCCTCTGTCCCCACGGTGATGATGGACTGGGCCCCCTTTGACGGCACCAGCGATCTGATTCAGGACAACTCGCTGCTGGGCGGCGATATGGCTACCCAGCATCTTATTGATAAAGGTTATACCCGCATCGCCTGCATTACCGGGCCGCTGGATAAAACCCCGGCGCGTTTGCGGCTGGAAGGCTATCTCTCCGCCATGTCCCGGGCGGGGCTTGCCATTCCTGACGGCTACCGGATCACCGGTGATTTCGAATTTAACGGCGGCTTTGAAGCGATGCAGAAACTGCTGGCGCAGGAGCAACGCCCGCAGGCGGTGTTTATTGGTAACGATGCGATGGCGTTTGGTGCTTATCAGGCGCTGTACCAAGCGGGGCTGCGCGTCCCGGACGATATCGCCGTAGTGGGTTATGACGATATCGAGCTGGCGCGCTATATGACGCCGCCGCTCACTACCATCCATCAACCGAAGGATGAACTGGGCGAGCTGGCCATCGATGTATTGATCCACCGAATGGCGCAGCCCACGCTGCAGCAGCAACGTCTGCAGCTTACCCCTGTTCTGATGGTACGGGGCTCGGTTTAGCTTTTTCTTTGTGGCGCTCTTTAATCAGGTTACGGCCATCTTTCGGTTTTAACAGCATAAAGACCAGCGCCGACACCACGGTGAGTGCGCCCATGGTAATAAAGGTATAGTGGAACTGCTCAACGGTATTGGTGCCGTCGAAACCTTCATAAAACCGCAGTACCGCCGCACTTACGGCAACCCCCAGGCTTATCGACAACTGCTGCGTCACTGCCAGCACGCTGTTACCGCTGCTGGCATTTTCATCGGTGAGATCCGCAAGGGTAATAGTATTCATCGAAGTAAACTGGGTGGACATCGCCATCCCCAGCACGAACAGCGGCAGGATCAGCATCCACACCGGCAGCGCCGCAGACTGCAGCGAAAACTGCGCGATCATCAGGCCAATAAAGACCGTCACTCCGACCAGCGTCCTGCGGTAACCCAGCCGGCGTAGCACCTGCGTCACCCCCGATTTCGCCAGAATCGACCCCACCGCTGTAGGCGCCATCATGCAGCCGGCAATCAGCGCCGGATAACCGAATCCGACCTGCAACATAAGCGGCATCAGAAAAGGCACGCAGCCGGTGCCCAGGCGCGAGGCGATATTCCCGGCAATCCCGACCGAGAAGGTGCGGGTATTAAACAGGGAGAGCGAAATCAGCGGCGTGGGGTGACGGCGGGCGTGACGTATATAAAGAAGAAAAAGCGCAATGCCGCTGAAAATGATCGACAGAGCCAGCCAGCTGGCGACCACCTTCTCACCGAACAGCTCCATCCCACACGAAAAAAGTACCAGGCTCAGGCCAAACAGGAAGAAACCGCCCATATCAAACCGCCGCCGCGGGGTGGTGAAGTTGGGCATATATTTACGGGCATAGAGCAGGCCCGCGATGCCAATCGGGATGTTGATCAGGAATATCCAGTGCCAGCTGGCCCAGGTGACAAACACGCCGCCCAGCACTGGCCCCAGGATCGGCCCAACCAGCCCGGGCATGGTGACAAAGTTAAGCACCGGCAGAAGTTCGCTGCGCGGATAGGCCCGCAGCAGCGCAAGCCTTGCCACGGGCATCATCATCGCCCCGCCAATCCCCTGAAGGACGCGGAAGACAACCAGCTCGGTTAAAGAGCTTGAGAGCGCACAGGCCAGCGAGCCCAGAGTAAATAGCGAGACCGCCAGCATAAATATCCGCCGGGTCCCAAAGCGATCGGCCAGCCAGCCGCTTGCCGGGATCAGCATCGCCACCGTGAGCGTATAGCTGATAATGGCGGACTGCATCGCCAGCGGTGAGCGGTTAAGGCTCTCGGCAATGGCAGGGAGGGCGGTATTGAGTATGGTGGCGTCCAGCGCCTGCATAAAGAAGGCCATTGCCGCAATCCACGGCAAGCCGGCCATACTGCGCGCTTTTTTTACTGTCATTCGGGCTCCGGTTGTTAAGAGGCGGGAGAGGCAAGCAGCGCCTGGCTGGCGGTGAGCGCGCGCTGCCCATCGCTATCCAGAACGGCATCGACAATCGCCTGGTGTAAATCGAGCTTCACCACTTCGTCCTGAGTAATAGAGGTAAAGTAGGTGTGATAGATCGAATGGAACAGCGAGGCGAAAGAGGTCAAGAACGGATTACCGCTCATTTCATAGATAAGTTCATGCCACGCCATATCCACGGCAATCCAGCGTTCACGGTTAAACTGTTTCTTTAACTGCACCATTTCAGCCATCAGCGTGCTGAGTTGTGATTTCTGCTCGGCCGTCCCCAAGGTTGCTGCCAGCATACAGGCCTGAGGCTCCAGGCTACTGCGCATCACCAGGAAGTGGTCGATAACCTGCTGAAAGTTTTGTTCGGTCATCCACCAGGAGAGCAGCTCCTGATCGAGAAAGTTCCAGTTACTCTGCGGCATGACGCGCGTACCAATACGCGGGCGAGGCAGAACCATACCTTTCGCGGTTAATGTTTTTACGGCTTCGCGAACGGCGGTACGGCTCACGCCAAACTGCTCCCCCAACTCCATCTCACCGGGAAGAATAGTACCAGGCGCATATTCACCCGTTAAAATTCGCTGAGCCAGTTTCTCTGCCAGTACATAAGAAAGGTTTTTTTGGGCCGCAAGCTGCTGTGCGCTTAATGGCATAAGGCATATTCCTTAATTTTTAATGCCTGTAAGTATGCCACCTGGCGTGTGTTTATGGTGGCAAAAACGGCAAATAGCGCAATTTCTGGCTTTGTCAGGGCTATTCTGGTGAAAAAAAACACGGTCAGAAACTTTTTTCAAATTTCCTCTTGTCACCGCCGAAGAACTCCCTATAATGCGCCTCCACTGACACGGAACAACGGCAAACAAGCCGCCGGGTTAGCGGGGTTCAGAGATGAACGCCAGCAGAGAAAAGCGAAAATAAACGCTTGACTCTGAAAGAGGAAAGCGTAATATACGCCACCTCGCAACGGTGAGCTGAAAGCCGCGTTGCAACTGCTCTTTAACAATTTATCAGACAATCTGTGTGGGCAGTCGAAGACATGGATTCTTAACGTTGCAGGACGCTAAATGAATACCAAGTCTCAAAGAGTGAACACGT
>DKMV01000106.1 GCA_002469605.1 Leclercia sp. UBA7405 | reverse complement strand
GCGAAAATACGATATTCAAAAAACTACGTCGTGAAAATATAGATGAGGATCTATTTTACTGGGCAAGTCAGGGTAGTGACGCCCGTCTTACAGGATTTGTGTTTTATCGGGCTATCAGGGATCCGCAGGGCCGCTATCTGGGTGGCGTGCTGGGTATTTTAAGGTCCCACACTTTAGACGATATATTTAAAAAAATGCAGGGGGGCGGGTTTGAGCTCGGCCCCGACGGCGCCATGGCCGTTTTCGACCGCGATCATGCCATTCAACTTGCTCGTATGGGCGCCAATACTGTAAAAGAAACGCCGCAATTTATGCCACAGTTAATAAATTTACTGGAGCATGCAAATGAAACTGCCCAGGTTCGTCACTATATATCGCCTGTAGATAACGTACCGCGGGTGGGCGTCTTTATTAAATTAAATGATAGAGGGTGGGTATTAGCCGTCGGGGAGTCAGAGAAAGATATTTTTCATGGCTGGTATATACAGGTCTGGTGGACGGTAATTGCAATACTCCTTATCGCAATAACGCAATGGCTACTTCTGCATTATATCCATGCTAACGCCATCCAAAAAAAGCAGCTTGATAAAGAGGCTCGTCACGATCCGCTCACTGGCCTTGCTAACCGCCGTAACTTTTTTGAGTGGGCAGGCAGCGCCAGCGCGCTGGCCAGACGTCAGGCGTATCCTTTATCCGTATTAAGTATGGACCTGGATTATTTCAAGAAAATAAATGATACCTATGGCCACGATGGGGGCGATGCAGTACTGCGGTTTGTAGGACGTATATTACCGAAAATGATCCGTTCAGGTGATATAGCCGTTCGCTTCGGTGGCGAGGAGTTTATTATTGCTATGCCTCATACGGATCTTGCTAAAGCCTGTGATGTTGCTGAAAGAATACGGACAAAATTTGAAGCAGAGGGCGTCGAGTTTTGCGGCCAGATTATTCGCTTCACTGCCAGCTTCGGCGTGGCTCAGATGACGCCTTCCGAGCTGGCAAGGGACGATGGTATACAAGAGACGCTCTCCAGAGCCGATCGGGCCCTTTATCAGGCGAAAAAAGAGGGGCGTAACTGTTTCAGGGTTGCCTGCGTGAGTTGAGCAAACCGCTACCCGCAGGCAGGGCGGCCGCGCAATGGCTCTGCCTGTATAAGTATTTTGAGTACGTAAAAGGGCGGCGAATGGTCATTAACCGGGCAAAAGCTACGGCCGGGTTACCAGAATGTTTGCAGCCTGGTTTTTTAATATCTTGCGGGCATACATATTGATATCCGCTATGAAATGATCGAATAACTTTGTTCTTCTGAATAACAGTTGCTTATGGTAATTAATAGGTAAGGTATTTAGTTTTAATTAACAGGCGTGCAGGCAGGGAAAGTCAGGCGTTATTTGTTTATTAATTTAACAAATACCCTTCTTAATTAACCGCCTGTTAAAGCATCGTCTCTATATCGATAACTGCTTACAGGCATACTGACAAGGTTCACGGTATGCGAAAGCACAACCTCCCCATCAGCGATTCAAAAGCGCCTGGCTTAACGGCCATGGCGTCTCTTTCCGGTGCAAATAGCCATATCTGCCCTGCAAACGGCGACATATGTCTGCCGACCGCGCAGGTGGCGCGACTACTAAAGCTAAAAAACTAAATCTCAGCAAACGTCGCCACCCACTCATTACGCGGTAAACCATTATGAATACAGTAACTACCACCACAGGCAACATCACAACGCGCCGCAGCTGGCGCTGGCAGGACAACATCTGGACGCTGGGCCTCTATGGCACAGCGGTCGGGGCGGGAACCCTGTTTCTGCCCGTAGAAATCGGCACCCGCGGCCCGGTCATCTTCCTGGTGATGCTGCTGCTGGGCCTGCCGTTATCCCTGATCCCGCATCTGCTGCTGTGCCGGGTGTACATGCGCGAGGAGCGCAGCGAAAACGGCACGCTGCCAATCTTTGGCTCCTTCTTCAGCGGGCGCGGCGAAAAGCTGATCACGCTGTTCTACTGCGCGACCTTCTTCCCGGTGACCCTGGTGTACGGGGTGGCGCTGGTTAATGCGCTGGATAATTTCCTGGTAGAGCGCCTGCACTTTACCGCCCTCAGCCGCGGGCCGCTGACCTTTATCGTGGTCGCTGCTCTCTATGTGGTGCTGAGCAAGGGGCGCGACAGGGTGGTGGCCACCATGAGCGCGCTGGCGCTGCCGTTTGCTACTTCTGTGCTGCTGATTGCCGTCTCCCTTATCCCGGGATGGCACCTGTCGAACGTGACCGGTGCGGTTACAGAGGTCCAGTCCACGCCGTTGCCGGTAACGCTGAAAGGTATCTGGCTGACGCTGCCGCTCATTACTTTTTCGTTCTGCTGTGCGCCAATGGTTTCGCCACTTACCTCTTACTACAGGGAGAAGAAAGCAGAGGGTGAGGGCAAGGCGCTGTTCGTGATCCGCGTGGCCTATATGGCTATCTTCGCCAGCATTATCTTCTTTGTGCTGAGCTGCGTGCTGAGTATCCCGCATGAGAGCTTTATGCGGGCGAAGGCGGAGAACCTGAACGTGCTCTCCGTGATAAGGGGAAGCGGCAATTTCAGCCTGATCTATTATGTCGCCCCGTTCATCGCCATCATCGGTATGACCAAATCCTTCCTTGGGGTGGGGCTGTCGGTTGCGGAGACCTTCGGCCAGCTGGTCGCCAGCGTCTCCGGCAAAAAGGCCACTACCAGCAAGCGCGTAGCCTCTCTGGCGCTGTTCCTGCTGACCTTAAGCATCGTGTATGCCAACCCGGACGTGCTCAACCTGATTGAAACCTTCTGCGGGCCGCTGATTGCGGTGATCCTGTTCCTGATCCCCGCCTGGCTCATCTATACCCGCCCCGCGCTGGCGGAGCTTCGCGGCAAAACGGTATTCCTGGTGATGCTGGGTGGGCTGGCAACGCTCTCTGCGCTGCTCTGGTCGATGTTTTAAGGGCCTGCATGTTCTGTAGACCAGTGCAGGCTCTACTGTTGTGATGCGGATTTATTGGCTTACTTTGATAGCGGGAGAGCGTGAAAGCGCTCCTCCCGCAGGGGAAGCGCCAGCGTGCGGTTATTTATTCAGCATGCCTTTGGCTTCATCAAGCTCAGCCTGAGCCTCTTCTAACTTCCGCTGTTTTTTGCTGATTTTATCAGTACGGCCGTCAGCCTGAGCTTCAGCCAGCTCCTGGCGGCGCTCCTCAACCTTTTGCGCTTTTTCGCGGACATCGGCTTCACGCTCGGCCCGCAATCCTTCGTCCGTGCAGTTATCCTTGAGTTCAGAAAGCGCTTTTTGCAGGCCCGCGACGCGATGATCGTTATTATGTGCCCGGGCATACTCTATCTGCTGTTCAATATCCTGGCGTTTGGCTTCGCAGCCGGTTGCAGCCTGAGGCGCTGCCAGGGTGGAAAAGGCCGGGGTTAATACCAGCATGGCAGCCAGCACGGTTTTCATCTGTTTCATTAATTCTCCTGAATACTTTGCCCATCCTTTATGAGCGCCATCAATATTACAGAAAAGTTCTTAACGAAACCTTATAGCATTTGTAAATGTAAGGTTATTAAGTGGCAACATCAGGCGGGAAGTCGCGCCGGGCTGAATGCCCGGCAGCGAGCTGGTCATCTCACCACTGCTTATAAAGGTCAGCACCGATTTCCGCGATGGCTTTATTGCGGGCATCCATGGTTGCCTCTGTTCCGGTCATATAAATAACCACCAGCCGCGAGCGCTCGCGATCGGGCCCGGTTAAGGCCACGATACCGCGGGAGCCATTTTCACCCGCACCGGTTTTATCTGCGATATACCAGCCATCGGGCAGGGCAGAGCGCAGGAGCGGGCCGCCGACTTTATCGTTCTCCATCCAGGTCTGGAGCTGCTGGCGTGACGCGGGGCTGAGGGCGTCGCCGGTCAGAAGAAGGCGTAACGTGCTGGTCATATCCTCTGGCGTGGTTGTATCACGGGGATCGCCGGGCAGCGCCTGATTGAGTTCCGTCTCCCAGCGGTCGAGCCGGGTGACCCTGTCGCCCGTTTTGCGCAGAAAGGCGGTTAATCCCGCCGGGCCGCCAACCGCCGAGAGCAGCAGATTACCGGCGGTGTTATCGCTCAGGGTGATAGCCGCGTCGCACAGCTCACCCAGGGTCATTCCATCCTGCAGATGTTTTTGCGTCTCGGGGGAGTAGTCGACAATATCGGAGGCGTTATATTTTATGCGGCGATCCAGCTTTTCGTCGCCAGCATCCACCCGGGATAACACCGCGGCGCAGAGCAGTACCTTAAAGGTGCTCATCAGGGGGAAGCGCTCATCGGCACGGTAGCGCTCGAGGATCCTGCCGCTGCTCGCCTCCATCTCCACAAAACCGACCCGCGCATTCAGCGTGCGCTCCGCCTCCCTGACCTTATCGAGCGTAGCAGGGTGGGCAAAGGCCTGAAAGCTAAGCGTAAAAAGCGAAATAAGGGCGAGGCGGCGACATATCATATGCGGTTTCCTGAGGAGGGTAGCGGTTCGTCGGGATTAAAAAAGCGGGGTTATTTTTACCTGTTACGCCCCCTTTTGCCAGGGGTAAAACCCTCTTTATGACGGGCAGCAACAGGCTACCCTGCGCGCATCGTTTACCCTTTATTTATGTTGGTCGTGCTAGCGTGTTGACGATCCGCAACCCGGCATGGAATGCCGGGAACGTAGATACCAAAACACAAAATCTATCCATGCAAGCATTTACCGCCAGTCCCTGGCGGTTTTTTTTTGCCCGCGATCAGGCGCAGTGCTGCTTGCGATACTGGGCGGGAGAGAGGGAGAAGTGCTGGCGAAAGTGATGGCGCAGGGTGGCGGTATTGCCGAACCCGGTCTGCTCGGCGATGCGATCGATGCTGAGGCGGCTGTTTTCCAGAAACTCTTTCGCTCTTACCAGCCTCTCATTTAACAGCCAGCGCGCCGGGGTGGTGCCGGTGGCTTCCTGAAAACGTCGCAGAAAGGTGCGCTGGCTCATGCCCACGTGTCGGGCCAGAGAACTTACCGTGTGGCCAAGCGTCAGGTGCTGGTGAAGATAATCAAACAGCTGCCCCAGCCGCTGGCTTTCACGTAGCTGCGCCACCGGTCTGCTCAGCTGCTGGGTCTGGGAGCCGTCCCGGTGGGGCGGGATCACCAGCCGACGTGCCACCTGGTTGGCTGCCGCCATGCCGTAGTCCCGGCGCACCACGTGCAGACATAGATCGATACCCGCCGCGCTGCCCGCCGAGGTGAGCAGCTGCCCCTCATTCTGATACAACACATCCTCCACCACCAGGATCTGCGGATAGCGGGCTTTCAGCAGTTCGGTATAGCGCCAGTGGGTGGTGGCCCGCTGGCCGTTAAGCAGGCCCGCTGCTGCCAGCACAAACACGCCAGAACAGATAGAGAGCAGATGACACCCACGCCGGTGCGCCTGCTGCAGGGCCTCGCACAGCGCCGGCGGCACCGGGCTCTCCGCGCCACGCCAGCCGGGAACCACAATCAGATCCGCCTTTGCCAGCAGGGACAGATCGCCGTCGGTTACCATGCGGATCCCGCCGGTCGCCCGTAGCTCACCTTCATCTGCCGCCGCCACCGCGAAGCGATACCAGTTTTCGCCCATCTCCGGGCGCGGCAGACCAAAAATTTCTACCGCCACGCCAAACTCAAAGGTGCACAGGCCGTCATAGGCGAGTACCACCACCAGCGGGTGCGGAATATGTCTTAAGTTTGTCATCTTTTTGCGGTTTTCTGGCATGGGTGCTGACATTCACAGAGCGAATTTCTCGTTACCTTAGTGTTAACACAAACCCCGAGGAGAAAGCCATGAGTTATGTTACCGAGTTCCCCGTAGCCGGGCCGCAGGAGGCCGTTGCCCATTTTCTGGGGCGCCTGAGCGTCGAGACCGACTGCGCCGATGTGCACCACGCCCTGACGCAGGGGCAACAGGATTTTGTCCTGCTGCACGTGGTGGGGCAGCCGGCGCAGTTTGCCCGCCGCCACGTGCCTGGGGCTATCCATCTCCCCTGGTCGCAGATGACCGCTGAAAGAATGGCCGAGTGGCCGCAGGAGACGCTGTTTGTGGTTTACTGCGCCGGGCCGCACTGTAACGGAGCGGATCGCGCCGCGCTGAAGCTGGCAAGGTTAGGGCTGCCGGTGAAAATCATGATCGGCGGCATTACCGGCTGGGAAGATGAAGGCTACGCCTTTGCCAGTGGTGATTAAGCCAACATGAATTTTTTTCAATACCCGTGAATTTTTCTCGTTTGCCGTATTGGGTCGGATATGACATCTTTTTTGGACATTTAGACATCCAGAAGTCTAAATCTTCATAAGATGAATTATCACCGTCGGCAATTACCTGCCGGCGGCTAAAGGAGAAAAGCATGCAGCGACACAACGCCCCCTTCCGCGCCGACGTAGTTGGCAGTTTCTTACGTCCGGATGCCATTAAAGCGGCGCGGGTGAAATTTGCCAACGGCGAGATTGATGCCAGCGCGCTGCGTGCCGTAGAAGATGACGCCATCCGCCACGTGGTGGAACAGCAGTGCGCCTGCGGGCTGCACGTGGTGACCGACGGTGAATTCCGCCGCGCTTGGTGGCACTTCGATTTCTTCGACGGCCTGGAAGGCGTCGAGCGTTATGATTCAAACCAGGGTATTCAGTTTAACGGCGTGCAGACCAAAGCCCACGGCGTGCGCGTCACCGGCAAGCTCGGCTTTGGCGATCACCCGATGCTGGAAGATTTCCGCTACCTGAAGAGCATCAGCGGCAACGCTCAGCCGAAAATGACCATCCCCAGCCCGAGCGTGCTGCACTTCCGCGGCGGTCGTAAAGATATCGATGCCACCGTCTACCCGGATCTGGACGCGTATTTCGACGATCTGGCGACTACCTGGCGCGATGCGATCCACGCCTTCTACGACGCGGGCTGCCGTTACCTGCAGCTGGATGACACCGTCTGGGCCTATCTCTGCTCGGACGACCAGCGTCGCCAGATAGTTGAGCGCGGCGATGACCCGGATCAGTTGGCGCGTACCTACGCCCGGGTGCTGAACAAAGCCCTGGAAGGCAAGCCGGAAGACTTGACCATTGGTCTGCACGTCTGTCGCGGCAACTTCCGCTCCACCTGGATCTCCGAAGGCGGCTACGAGCCGGTGGCGGAGATCCTGTTTGGCACCGTTAACGTCGATGCCTTCTTCCTGGAGTACGACAACGACCGCAGCGGCGACTTTGCACCATTACGCTTCGTCCGCCCCGGCAAGCAGCAGGTGGTACTGGGGCTTATCACCACCAAAAACGGCGAGCTGGAGAACCCGGAAGGGGTGAAAGCGCGTCTGGAAGAGGCGAGCCAGTATGTGGCGAAAGATCAGATCTGCCTCAGCCCCCAGTGCGGTTTTGCCTCCACGGAGGAGGGCAACAGCCTGACCGAAGCCCAGCAGTGGGATAAAGTTCGCCTCGTCACCCGGATCGCTCAGGACGTCTGGTAAAAAATGAGGCACGGCGTTGCACACTATTAATGCAACGCCGCGCCTTTTGCACTTTAATCTTCGTCCAGCCCGCTATTCTCCCCACTTCGCCAACCTGGCACTCTTTTTGCTGAATCATTTCTGAAACTGACGTTTTGCTTTTTCTGCGTCCTGCCGTAGCGGACGATTTCGCACAGCTTTCTTTTCAGGAGTGAAAATATGCACCGTCGTACCTTGTTAAAAGCCTTCGCGTTATCCGCCTCCGTGGTGGCCATGGGGATGAGTTTCAGCGTTCAGGCCGCTGAGACCATCAAAATCGGCATTATGCACTCGCTCTCCGGCACCATGGCGATTTCGGAAACGCCGCTGAAGGACGTGGCGCTGATGACCATCGACGAGATCAACGCCAAAGGCGGCGTGCTGGGCAAAAAGCTGGAGCCGGTGGTAGTGGATCCCGCCTCTAACTGGCCGCTGTTCGCCGAAAAAGCCCGCCAGCTGTTAAGCCAGGATAAGGTGGCGGCGGTGTTTGGCTGCTGGACGTCGGTGTCGCGCAAATCGGTGCTGCCGGTGTTTGAGGAGCTGAACGGGCTGCTCTTCTATCCGGTGCAGTACGAAGGCGAAGAGATGTCGCCAAACGTCTTCTATACCGGGGCGGCGCCCAACCAGCAGGCCATCCCGGCGGTGGAGTACCTGATGAGTGAAGATGGCGGCAGCGCTAAACGCTACTTCCTGCTGGGTACCGACTACGTCTATCCGCGCACCACCAATAAGATCCTGCGCGCCTTCCTGCACTCAAAAGGGGTAGAGGATAAAGATATCGAAGAGGTCTACACCCCGTTTGGCCACAGCGACTACCAGACCATCGTCGCCAACATCAAAAAGTTCTCCGCCGGGGGTAAAACCGCGGTCATCTCCACTATTAACGGCGACTCCAACGTCCCCTTCTATAAAGAGCTGGCGAACCAGGGGATAAAAGCCACCGACGTCCCGGTGGTGGCCTTCTCGGTAGGGGAAGAGGAGCTGCGCGGCATCGATACCAAACCGCTGGTGGGTAACCTGGCGGCCTGGAACTACTTCGAATCCGTGGATAACGCCGATAACCAGCAGTTCGTGGCGGCATACAAAGCCTACGCCAAAGCGCACAAGCTGCCGAACGCCGATACCGTGGTCACTAATGACCCGATGGAGGCCACCTATGTTGGCATTCATATGTGGGCGCAGGCGGTAGAGAAGGCGGGCACCACCGACGTGGATAAGGTGCGCGAGGCGATGGCGGGCCAGTCCTTTAAGGCACCGTCCGGCTTTACCCTGACCATGGACGCCACCAACCACCATCTGCACAAGCCGGTGATGATTGGCGAAATCGAAGGCAACGGCCAGTTCAACGTGGTCTGGCAGACCGACGCGCCGGTTCGCGCTCAGCCCTGGAGCCCGTTCATCGCCGGTAACGACAAGAAACCAGATACCCCTATCAAAACCGCCAGTAACTAACCCGGGAGAACAGCCATGAGCATGCTGCGCATACTCTTCGCCCTCGTGTGGCTTGCCGGGCTGCTGCCAGGGATGGCGCAGGCAGCGGACGCCGATACCTTTGTCGCCGCCAGCCGCAGCCAGCAGGCGCTACTGCTTGAGCAGTGGGCTGGCGCGCCGGACCCGGCCCGTCTGCCGCTGTTGCAGTCACTGCAACAGGAGAATCTTTACGTCGATGCGGGCAAGCACCCCTTTGCCCGCAGCGGTGAAACCTATACCGCGCTGGGTGCAAGCCCCGCCCCCCGGGGGCAGGCGAAGCCGGTGCGCCTCACCAACCGGCTGCGCAGCGCTGCCGCCATCGCGCTGGCCACCCATCAGCTGGTAAGTGACAACGTCACGTATAGGCTGGATGCCGCCAGGCGCTTACAGCGCGATGCCCGCCCCGAAATGCAGGCTTTTATGCAGCAGCGGCTGAAGGTCGAGCAGGACGAGGGGGTGCGCCAGGCGCTGGGTCAGGGCCTTGCCCGCTTACAGCTCGCCAGCCCGCAGGCAGAGGAGCGCCGCCAGGCGGTAACCCTGCTGGCGGCGTCCGACGACGCCGACGTGCAGGCGCTGCTGCTGCCCTTTACTCAGGCGCAAACCGAGCCGGATGCCGGGGTGCGTCAGGCGGCAAGCGCCAGCCTGAAGACCCTCCAGCAGCGCCTGATGATTAGCGATCTGCTGGGGCAGGCCTTTATGGGGCTGTCGCTGGGCTCCATTCTGCTGCTGGCGGCGCTGGGTCTGGCCATCACCTACGGCCTGCTGGGGGTAATCAATATGGCCCACGGCGAAATGCTGATGCTCGGGGCCTATGCCACCTGGATGGTGCAGCAGGCGATGGCGCAGTTTACCCCTCAGTGGCTGGCGTTGTATCCGCTGGTGGCGCTGCCGGTGGCGTTTGTGGTGACAGCCGGCATCGGCATGGCGCTGGAGCGCACGGTGATCCGCCATCTTTATGGCCGCCCGCTGGAGACGCTGCTCGCCACCTGGGGCATCAGCCTGATGCTGATCCAGCTGGTGCGCATGGGCTTTGGCGCGCAGAACCTCGAAGTGGCAAACCCCGGCTGGCTCTCCGGCGGGGTACAGGTCTTTGCCAACCTGATCCTACCCTGGAACCGCATCGTGGTGCTGGGCTTCGTGCTGCTGGTGCTGTTCTTTACCTGGCTGGTGCTGAATAGGACGCGCCTCGGGCTGAACGTGCGGGCGGTAACGCAAAACCGCAATATGGCCGCCTGCTGCGGGGTGCCCACCGGCCGGGTGGATATGCTGGCCTTTGGCCTCGGCTCCGGTATCGCCGGGCTGGGGGGCGTGGCGCTGTCGCAGCTGGGCAACGTCGGCCCCGAGCTGGGCCAGGGCTACATTATCGACTCCTTCCTGGTGGTGGTACTCGGCGGCGTTGGCCAGCTGGCGGGCAGCGTGGCGGCGGCGTTCGGGCTGGGAATTTTCAACAAGATTCTGGAGCCGCAGATGGGGGCCGTTCTCGGCAAAATCCTGATCCTGGTGGCGATAATTCTGTTTATCCAGAAGCGTCCGCAGGGTCTGTTCGCACTGAAAGGGAGGGTAACCGACTAATGAGCCAGCCACTAACCTTAACCCTGGCGCGCCGGGCGCCGCGCACGGTGCCCGTGGTCGGCAGCCTGCTGCTGGCGGCGCTGCTGGTCCTGCCGTTTCTGGCCCTGCTGCCCGCCAGCCATCCGCTGGCACTCTCCAGTTGGATGCTGACCCTGATCGGCAAAATCCTCTGCTACGCCGTGGTGGCGGTGGCCCTCGACCTGGTCTGGGGCTACGCCGGGATGCTCTCCCTGGGGCACGGGATCTTCTTTGCCCTCGGCGGCTACGCCATGGGCATGTACCTGATGCGCCAGGCCTCCGGCGACGGGCTACCGGCCTTTATGTCGTTTCTCTCCTGGAGCGAGCTGCCCTGGTTCTGGTGGGGCACCCAGCATTTTGCCTGGGCGCTGGCGCTGATTGTGCTGGCCCCCGGCCTGCTGGCGCTGCTCTTCGGCTGGTTTGCCTTCCGCTCGAAAATTAAAGGTGTCTACTTCTCGATCATGACCCAGGCGCTGACCTTCGCCGGAATGCTGCTCTTCTTTCGCAACGAGACCGGCTTTGGCGGTAACAACGGCTTTACCGGCTTTACCACGCTGCTGGGCTTTCCGGTGACGGCGCTCTCCACCCGCATCGCCCTGTTTATCGCCACCGTCCTGCTGCTGGCCGGCTCGCTGGGGCTGGGCTATCTGCTGGCGAAAAGTAAGTTTGGCCGCATCCTGACGGCGGTGCGCGACGCGGAAAACCGCCTGACCTTTTGCGGCTACGATCCGCGCGGCTTTAAGCTGCTGGTCTGGACGCTCTCGGCGGTGCTGTGCGGACTGGCGGGGGCGCTGTATGTTCCGCAGGTGGGCATTATCAACCCCAGCGAAATGTCGCCGACCAACTCCATCGAAGCCGCCATCTGGGTGGCGCTGGGCGGGCGCGGCACCCTGATTGGCCCGGTGATCGGCGCGGCGCTGGTCAACGGCGCGAAGAGTTTCTTTACCGTGGCGATGCCGGAGTACTGGCAGCTGTTCCTTGGTCTGATTTTTATCGCGGTAACACTGTTCCTGCCGCGCGGCGTGATTGGCCTGTTTCGCAAGGGAGAGAAATAATGCAGCCAGCCGAAAGTCTCTTTACCCGCCAGCTGCCCGGAGACCGCTTTCGCGACCAGACCGACCCGGTGCTGCAGCTGGAAAATATCAACGTCAGCTTTGATGGCTTTAAGGCCCTGACCGATCTCTCCCTGAATATCGGCGTGGGGGAGCTGCGCTGTATCATCGGCCCCAACGGCGCGGGCAAAACCACCCTGATGGACGTGATCACCGGCAAAACCCGGCCCCAGAGCGGGCGGGCCATTTACGATCAGACGACCGATCTCACCACCCTCGAGCCAATGACGATCGCCCGCCAGGGGATCGGGCGTAAGTTTCAGAAGCCGACGGTCTTCGAGGCCCTCACCGTCTGGCAAAACCTCGAGCTGGCGATGAAGGGCGATAAATCAGTGTGGGCCAGCCTGCGGGCGCGGTTCACCGGCGAGCAGGGGGATCGCATCAACGAGATGCTGGCCCTACTGCGCCTCGGCGCCGAGCGGGATCGGCTGGCGGGCCTGCTCTCCCACGGGCAGAAGCAGTTTTTGGAGATCGGCATGCTGCTGGTGCAGGAGCCGCATCTGCTGCTGCTGGATGAACCCGCTGCCGGAATGACCGACGCCGAAACCGAGTATACCGCCGAGCTGTTTCGCACCCTGGCGGGTAAGCACTCCCTGATGGTGGTGGAGCACGATATGGGGTTTGTCGAAACCATCGCCGACCACGTCACCGTCCTGCACCAGGGGCGGGTGCTGGCGGAAGGCTCCCTGCGCGAAGTACAGGCCAACGAACAGGTCATCGAAGTCTATCTCGGTCGCTAAGGAGAGAGGATGCTGCAGGTTAATGAACTGAATCAATATTACGGCGGGAGCCATATTCTGCGCGGCGTCAGCTTTGAGGCGCAGGTCGGGGAAGTCACCTGCCTGCTGGGGCGCAACGGGGTGGGTAAGACCACTCTTTTGAAGTGCCTGATGGGGCTTATTCCGGCGCGCAACGGCGAGGTTATCTGGCAGGGGAAAAAGATAACCCGCGACGCGCCGCACCGGCGGGTGCAGGCCGGCGTGGCCTATGTGCCCCAGGGGCGGGAAATTTTCCCCCGCCTGACGGTAGAAGAGAACCTGCTGCTGGGGCTTTCGCGCTTTCCGGGGCGGGAGGCGAAGCACGTCCCGGAGGAGATCTGGCAGCTCTTTCCGGTATTGCAGGAGATGAAGCACCGTCGGGGCGGCGATCTCTCGGGCGGGCAGCAGCAGCAGCTGGCGATAGGCCGGGCGCTGGCCAGCCGCCCGCAGCTGCTGATCCTCGACGAGCCCACCGAGGGGATCCAGCCTTCGGTTATTAAGGAGATTGGGGTGGTGATCCGCAAGCTGGCTGATCGGGGCGATATGGCGATCCTGCTGGTGGAGCAGTTCTACGACTTTGCCGCCGGGCTGGCAGACAACTATCTGCTGATGTCGCGGGGCACCATTATCCAGCGCGGGCGCGGAGAAAATATGGAGCAGGAGGGCGTTCGCGGCCTGGTGGCCATTTAAGCCCGTTGCGCTTTGTAATGTTATATTATAACATTATCACTCTCTAAAATGGAGTGAGGACAGAACCTTGGCTGGACAGACTGGTAAAATTGCAATGACTCTGGGGGCGCTGCTGGTCAGCGGCCAGCTGTATGCCCACTCGCACGGTCATCAGATGACCGAGGCGGAACAACAGGCGGCAAATGGCGTATTTGATGATACCGCGGTGAAAGAAAGGCCGCTCTCCAACTGGGATGGCGTCTGGCAGTCGGTCTATCCCTTCTTGCTGAGCGGCGATCTGGACCCGGTCTTTAAAAAGAAAGCCGAAAAGGATAAGAGCAAATCCTTTGACGAGGTTAAGGCCTATTACCGCACCGGCTATGCCACCGACGTGCAGACCATCGGCATTGAGAACAACGTGATGGAGTTTCACACCGGCAAAACGGTCAGCCGCTGTGAATATGTCTCCAGCGGCTACAAAATCCTGACCTACGCCTCGGGGAAAAAAGGGGTGCGCTACCTGTTTGAATGTAAGGACGCCAGCAGCAAGGCGCCGAAGTTTGTCCAGTTCAGCGACCACACCATCGCCCCGCGCCAGTCCGCGCACTTCCACATCTTTATGGGCAACACCTCCCATGAAGCGCTGCTTAAAGAGATGGACAACTGGCCGACCTACTATCCGAACGAGATGTACAAAGAGCAGGTCGTGGACGAGATGCTGCACCACTAAACTATCAGGGCGAGGTTTCCTCGCCCTTTTTTATGCCACTTCCGGTTCGTCGCCGCGCCACGGCTTCACGCTCATTCCCCGCAGGATCATCAGCCACGCCACCACTACCGCCGCCATCATGATGGCAAACAGCGACCAGTGCGGCAGATGGGTCAGGATAAGGCCGGTGATCATCGGGTTAAAGGCCGCTCCCAGCCAGCCCAGCACCTGGGCCGAAAAGTAGCTCGCCTTCATACCCGGCGGGGCGATGTTATCAATCAGCAGATACTCCCCCGGGGCGTAGATGATCTCGCCCACGGTAAAGACCGCCGCCGCCACGCCCCAGTAGATAAGATTGTTGCCAGAGACCATAAAGCCCGCCAGCCCGAGCACAAAAAAGAGGGTGCCCATCGTCATCAGCGGACGGATATTTTTGCCCGTCAGCCGGCGGCCAATCAGGTACTGCAACGACACCACCATCGCGGCGTTGACCGGCAGCACCACCGCCACCACTTGTTGCGCAAAATCGCTGTCGTAATCGGCGGCCAGCACGTACTGGGAGATGCAGCTGGCAAAGGAGCCGCCCACGTAAGAGGCCAGCAGGCCGGAGAGGGTGAACCACAACAGCGCCCGGTCTTTCAGCAGCAGCGAGGGCTGCCACGCGATGGCCGCCTGTTCGCCCTGGGCCGCCTCAATGCGCTGCACCCAGGTCTGGATAAGCACCAGCGGCACCGCGGCGCACACCGCCGCCAGCCAGAACGGTAGCTGCAGACTGTACATCACCAGCAGGGTGCCAATCGGCGGGCCGATGGTCCAGCCGATGTTAAGAAAGCTGTAGTTAAGCGAGAAGATTTTGGCTTTCTCGCCAGGGGTAAGCACATCGGAAAACCAGGCCTTCAGCACGGTGGAGAAGATAGAATAGGCGCAGTTGATCAGGGCAAAGAAGAGCACCACCAGGGTGACGTTATCCACCAGCGGAATGGCGATAAAGCCGAGGATAAAAGCGCTGATGGCGATGAGCATGTAGCGTTTTTTATCAAACTTATCCGCGAGGATGCCAAACCCCAGGCTGAATACCACCCCGATGGTCATGGCAATCGTCAGGGCATATCCGATAGCCTCCACGCTCATGGCATAGACCCGGGTGAGGTAAATCGTCATAAAAGGTAAAGTGGCGCCGCGTCCAATTGTTAATAACAATGACGAAGCCAGCAGCGCTGCGGTTGAGCGCCTGACCGTTGGTTTCATTTTTTCCTGCCCGACATTTTTCTGTTTTTATGTTGTGTCTTATCAGGATTACCACGGCATAAGGGGCTTGTATAGCACCCAATTTATCCGTAAGTGCCTCCTCTGACTGCCAGAATTAATGATCTGTTCCTCGGCCGTTTTTTTAGTTACCTTGGTTCTCTTTACAAAAATTTAATAAACAGGGGCAGGGTATGACGCGTAAAGACGGGCTGCTGGCGTTGCTGGTGGTAGTGGCGTGGGGGCTCAATTTCGTGGTGATCAAAGTTGGGCTGCATAACATGCCGCCGCTGATGCTGGCAGGCCTTCGTTTTCTGCTGGTGGCCTTCCCGGCGATCTTTTTTGTCGCCCGCCCGACGATCCCGTTCCGCCTGCTGCTGGGCTACGGCCTGACCATCAGCTTCGGGCAGTTCGCGTTTCTCTTCTGCGCCATTAACTTCGGCATGCCTGCCGGGCTGGCGTCGCTGGTATTACAGGCTCAGGCGTTTTTCACCATCATCCTTGGGGCGATGGTCTTTGGCGAACGGCTGCAGGGCAAGCAGCTGGCGGGCATTACGCTTGCGGTATTCGGCGTGCTGGTGCTGGTGGAGTCAAGCCTCAACGGGCAGCACGTGGCGCTGCTGGGCTTTATGCTGACCCTGGCGGCGGCCCTGAGCTGGGCCTGTGGCAATATCTTTAATAAAAAAATCATGATGCTTGCGTCGCGTCCGCCGGTGATGTCGCTGGTGGTGTGGAGTGCGCTGATCCCGATTCTGCCCTTTATGGCCGCCTCCTGGCTGCTGGACGGCCCGCAGACCATGCTGCAAAGCCTGGTGAACATCGATCTCACCACCATTTTGTCGCTGATCTATCTCGCCTTTGTCGCCACCATCGTGGGCTACGGCATCTGGGGTTCACTGCTGGGGCGCTACGAAACCTGGCGCGTCGCGCCGCTGTCGCTGCTGGTACCGGTATTCGGGCTGGCCTCGGCGGCGCTGCTGCTGGATGAAAAACTGAGCGCGTTACAGCTGCTGGGGGCGGTACTGATTATGGCAGGGCTCTATATCAACGTCTTTGGCCTGCGCTTTCGCCGGGCGGCACCGGTAAAAGGCTAAAAAAAAGCCCCGCGAGCGCGGGGCAAAACGAATTACAGGTCGTGGTTATAGTACGGCACGCCTAATTCGTCGGATTTATCGCTGCCAGCGCCCATATGGTTAAAATCGTACGGCGACTGGTCATGTGCAGTTGGCAGGATCATCGCATCGCGATTACTCTGCTGCACGGCGCGGGGGTTCTGCTCCGCAAAGCTCTGGCCACAGGCCAGTACCCACAGGGTGAGGGCGGCGGAGATAAACAGTTTCATGATTTCCTCGATACGTCTTAAACAGGCGATTAACAGCTACAGTGGTTTAGCGGCATCAGGTAACGGGATTCACCGTGCATATTGGTGATGCGATACTTGTGCGGCGGCACGTCAAAGTAATTTTTAAACGTGCGGGTCAGGGTCTGTTGCGATTCAAACCCGTAACGCTCTGCCAGATACAGAATCGGCTCGTTACTCTCTTTCAGTTTTTGCGCGATTTCCGTTAACTTGCGGCTGCGGATGTACTGGCCTAATGAGTGACCGGTCTCTTTTTTAAACATCCGTTGCAGGTGCCACTTGGAGTAACCTGAACGCTCAGACACCTTCTCAAGCGAGAGCGGCGATTCCAGGTTATCTTCGATCCAGTCCAAAATGCTATGAATTGTTATAGCGTCAGTATTGCGTCTGGACATCGTCATACCTCTTTCTGTTTACGGCAGGATTTTCTTAAGCAAATGCTCAAGGGTTGCCACTTCTTCCGCCGTTAAGTTTTTTGTTAGTTCCTGATGTAATTCTTGTCCTACCAGTTGATGACATTGTTCACACATGGCCGCGCCTTCGCAGGTGAGCTGCAGTAGCACGCCACGTTTGTCATTCGGATTAGGGCGTCTTTCAATCCATCCTCTGCCGACGAGACGGTCAATCATGCGCGTCAGCGCACCCAGATCGACCGATAAGATCTTTTTAAGCTCTACCGGGGTGATACAGACTTCACAACGCACAGAGCACAGCACTTTGAACTGGGTTGCGGTGATATCCAGCGGTGACAGATAGTCATTGAGCAGCCGATCTTTTTTCTGGTTAACCATGTAGATAAGGCGACCCAGTGGGATCATGTCGTTAAAGAGATCGCTGGTGCTTTTCACGATGGTTGCCCTGGCAAGTAGTTTAATCACGGCAGATATTATTGCTCAGGCAACTATAAGTCAACTGAATGCATTAGCTTATGCCACGTTTTGCTAAAACGTTTCATGAACTTTTTTGGCTGCCTTTCAAATCAATTACATAACCCATGGTGATTAATTTCGGTAAGTAACCTTTCACGGCAACGACAAATAGATGAGAGGCCGCTTTTCACCTTATACTTGCCGGACTGAAACGAATAAGGACGACAGGCATTATGGTGGAACTCTTTCAGGCAATAGGCCTTGGGCTGGTGGTACTGCTGCCTCTGGCAAACCCGCTGACAACCGTGGCGCTCTTTCTGGGCCTCGCCGGCAATATGAACAGCGCCGAGCGTAACCGGCAGTCGCTGATGGCCTCGGTCTACGTCTTCGCGATCATGATGGTGGCCTGGTACGCCGGGCAGCTGGTGATGAACACCTTCGGTATTTCTATCCCGGGGCTGCGTATCGCCGGGGGACTGATCGTCGCCTTTATCGGTTTTCGGATGCTCTTTCCGGCGCAAAAAGCGCATCAAACCCCGGAAGCCCAGAGCAAGTCCGAAGAGCTGGAGGACAAAGACTCGGTCAATATCGCCTTTGTGCCGCTGGCGATGCCAAGCACCGCCGGGCCCGGTACTATCGCGATGATCATCAGCTCAGCCTCAACGGTGACGGCCGGCGTCGATTTCCCCGCCTGGGTGGTGATGTCCGCTCCGGTGCTGACCTTTCTGGTGGTCGCCGTGATTTTATGGATTTCACTGCGCAGCTCCGGCGCGATTATGAAGCTGGTAGGCAAAGGCGGCATCGAAGCGATTTCACGCCTGATGGGTTTTCTGCTGGTCTGTATGGGCGTGCAGTTTGTGATTAACGGCGTGCTGGAAGTGGTACGCACGTTTCATTGAATCCGGGTGGCGTTGAATATCGTATAAATCCCGTAGGGGGCGCATTTATGCGCCCCTGGTTGAATCCGGGCGTTATCAAATCCCGTGCGGGCATCGGCCAGGGCGCCATGAATGGCGTTATCAAATTCCGTGCGGGTGTCGGCCAGGGCGCCATTAATGGC
>DKMV01000243.1:3025-3322 GCA_002469605.1 Leclercia sp. UBA7405 | reverse complement strand
CTTATATCCACATGGAGTAAATTGTCATCAATCCAGCATATGGGGCAAGGATCGATTTTTAACTCATTGATTGTTATTGATTATTAAATTCAGCGCGATCCTTTATTTGCGTAGTTATCCAGGCCCGCAGAAACTACTCACAAACTTATCCACAGGCAGATTTTGCGAGCGATCCTGACGATCGCAAAATCTTTGCCTGTATTCGGCCTGAAAAACTGATGTTTTCATCCTGATGTGGCATCCTTTATCCATAAATTACTCAAAGGCACGGACACTATGGTTCAGATCCCAGAAAAC
>DKMV01000243.1:0-2888 GCA_002469605.1 Leclercia sp. UBA7405 | reverse complement strand
ATGGTTCAGATCCCAGAAAACCCTCTTATTCTCGTCGACGGCTCTTCTTACCTGTATCGGGCGTATCATGCGTTTCCTCCTCTGACCAACAGCGCTGGCGAGCCAACCGGTGCGATGTACGGCGTGCTCAACATGCTGCGCAGCTTGATCCTGCAGTATCAGCCGAGCCATGCCGCCGTCGTCTTCGATGCGAAGGGGAAAACCTTCCGTGATGAGCTCTTTGAGCACTATAAATCTCACCGCCCGCCCATGCCGGACGATCTGCGCGCGCAGATTGAACCGCTGCATAAGATGGTAAAAGCGATGGGGCTGCCGCTGATGGCCGTGTCGGGCGTAGAAGCTGACGACGTTATCGGTACGCTTGCGCGCGAAGCTGAGAAGATGGGCCGTCCGGTACTGATCAGCACCGGCGATAAGGACATGGCGCAGCTGGTGACGCCAGGCATCACCCTGATCAATACCATGACCAACACCATTCTGGGGCCGGAAGAGGTCATCAATAAATATGGCGTGCCGCCGGAGCTGATTATCGATTTCCTGGCCCTGATGGGCGACTCCTCGGATAACATTCCGGGCGTTCCCGGCGTCGGTGAAAAAACGGCGCAGGCGCTGCTGCAAGGGCTGGGCGGGCTGGATACGCTCTATGCCGAGGCGGATAAAATTGCCGGTCTCTCTTTCCGTGGCGCGAAAACCATGGCCGCGAAGCTGGAGCAGAACAAAGAGGTGGCCTACCTCTCCTATCAGCTGGCAACCATTAAAACCGACGTCGAGCTGGACCTGACCTGCGAGCAGCTTGAAGTGCAGCAGCCGGCGACCGAAAAGCTGGTGAGCCTGTTTAAACAGTATGAATTTAAACGCTGGACGGCGGATGTCGAAGCGGGCAAATGGCTGCAGGCTAAAGGGGCGAAGCCGGCAGCGAAGCCAAAAGAGACGCTCGTTGTGAACGTGGAAGAAGAAGAGGAAGAGGCCAGCGCGCTCTCCTCCGAACATTATGAAACCATCCTCGACGAGGCGCAGCTGCTGGTCTGGATCGATAAACTGAAAAAGGCGCCGGTTTTTGCCTTCGATACCGAGACGGACAGCCTGGATAATGTCTCTGCCAATCTGGTTGGCCTGTCGTTTGCCACCGAGCCGGGTATCGCGGCCTATGTCCCGGTTGCCCATGACTATCTCGACGCACCGGACCAAATTTCCCGCGAGCGCGCTCTTGAACTACTGAAGCCGCTGCTGGAAGACGAAAAGCTTCTTAAGGTCGGACAAAACCTGAAGTTCGATCGCGGCATTCTGCAGAACTATGACATTGAGCTGCGCGGCATCGCTTTCGATACCATGCTGGAGTCTTACATTATGGACAGCGTGGCGGGCCGCCATGATATGGACTCTCTCTCCACCCGCTGGTTGAAACATAAAACCGTCACCTTTGAAGAGATCGCCGGTAAGGGCAAAAACCAGCTGACCTTTAACCAGATAGCGCTGGAAGAAGCCGGCCATTACGCGGCAGAAGATGCGGACGTCACCCTGCAACTGCACCTCAAAATGTGGCCGAAGCTGCAAAAGCATGAGGGGCCGCTGAACGTATTCCAGCATATCGAAATGCCGCTGGTGCCCGTGCTGTCACGTATTGAACGTAATGGCGTTAAAATTGACCCGGCGGTGCTGCATAAACACTCCGAAGAGATTGCCCTGCGCCTGAACGAGCTTGAACAAAAAGCGCATGAGATTGCCGGCGAGCCGTTTAACCTCTCCTCTACCAAACAGCTCCAGACGATTCTGTTTGAGAAGCAGGGAATCAAACCGCTGAAGAAAACGCCGGGGGGCGCTCCGTCCACCTCTGAAGAGGTGCTGGAAGAGCTGGCACTGGACTATCCGCTGCCGAAAGTTATTCTCCAGTACCGCGGGCTGGCCAAGCTTAAGTCGACCTATACCGACAAGCTGCCGCTGATGATCAACCCAAAAACTGGACGCGTGCACACCTCCTATCACCAGGCGGTAGCGGCAACGGGACGTTTGTCATCCACCGATCCTAACCTGCAGAACATCCCGGTGCGTAATGAAGAGGGGCGTCGTATTCGCCAGGCCTTTATTGCGCCAGAGGATTACCTCATCGTCTCTGCCGACTACTCGCAAATTGAACTGCGTATCATGGCGCATCTCTCCCGCGATAAAGGCTTACTGACGGCGTTTGCTGAAGGACAGGATATCCACCGTGCCACGGCGGCAGAGGTGTTTGGCCTGCCGCTTGATCGGGTCACTAACGAACAGCGCCGCAGCGCGAAGGCGATCAACTTCGGTTTAATCTATGGCATGAGCGCCTTTGGTTTGTCGCGTCAGCTAAATATTCCGCGTAAAGAGTCCCAGCGGTATATGGATCTTTATTTCGAGCGCTACCCTGGCGTGCTGGCGTATATGGAGCGCACCCGCGCGCAGGCGAAGGAGAAAGGCTATGTCGAAACCCTTGACGGGCGTCGTCTCTACCTGCCGGATATCGCCTCCAGCAATGCGGCGCGGCGCGCTGGCGCAGAGCGCGCGGCCAT
This sequence comes from Leclercia sp. UBA7405, assembly GCA_002469605.1. Lineage (GTDB taxonomy): Bacteria > Pseudomonadota > Gammaproteobacteria > Enterobacterales > Enterobacteriaceae > Enterobacter. The sequence goes on along the minus strand of DKMV01000243.1, from coordinate 354 downwards.
CAACGCCCCGATGCAGGGCACGGCTGCGGATATCATCAAACGCGCTATGATCGCCGTGGATAGCTGGCTGGAAAAAGATCGCCCGCGCGTGCGTATGATTATGCAGGTGCACGATGAACTGGTCTTTGAAGTGCATAAAGACGATCTCGATGCGGTCACCAAAAAGATCCACGAACTTATGGAAAACAGCATGAAGCTGGACGTTCCGCTGCTGGTGGAAGTTGGTAGCGGCGAAAACTGGGATCAGGCTCACTGATGACCGTCAGGAAAAGGGAATTTCCTGTAAGTAAACAACATAAGTAAGAACTTTTTGTGACGATCATTCGATTTACCTATGTAAAGAATGAAAAAAAA
>DKMV01000181.1 GCA_002469605.1 Leclercia sp. UBA7405 | reverse complement strand
TAAGTTGGGCGAAACGGGAAGATGCAACGGTAAAAACTTACCTTTTATTTCCGGGCTTAGCGGGAAAATTATCACAACTTAATAACATTTTCGGTAAAGGCGATTGACAGGGGGAGAAGAATGAAAATAAATGTCTATACAACTCATGACAAGTGGAGCCCCGATGCGGCAACTTCATCCTGACGACGTCATCTGGCGGAACGCGCGCCTGGCCACGCTCTCCCCCGAACAGACCGCGCCTTACGGTATACAGGACAAGATGGCCCTGATAACGCGCGGGGACAAAATCCTCGCGCTGGTGCCGGAAGCAGACCTGCCGCGCACCCTGCCACGGCAGCACGACCTGCAGGGGCGGCTGGTCACGCCGGGCCTGATCGACTGCCACACTCACCTGGTATTCGGCGGCGATCGGGCGGCCGAGTGGGAGCAGCGCCTGAACGGGGTCTCTTACCAGACGATCAGCGCGCAGGGGGGCGGGATAAATGCCACCGTCACCGCCACCCGTAACAGCACCTCCGATGCGCTGGTGGAGCTTGCGCAGGGGCGGTTAGCACGGCTGATGCGCGAAGGGGTCACCACCCTTGAGATCAAATCGGGCTATGGCCTGAATGACGAAGCTGAAGAGAAGATGCTGCGCGTAGCGCAGCAGTTGGCCGCCACTCAGCCCGTAGAAATAAGCCCCACGCTGCTGGCGGCGCACGCAGTGCCGCCCGAGTATAAACAGGATCCGGATGGCTATATCGACCACATCTGCCAGCATCTGCTTCCCACCCTCTGGCAAAAAGGGCTCTTTGAGGCGGTCGATCTCTTCTGTGAAAACGTCGGCTTCACCCCGGCGCAAAGCGAGCGGGTACTGCAGGCGGCTAAGGCGCAGGGGATCCCGGTGAAAGGGCACGTTGAACAGCTCTCAAACCTCGGCGGCGCGGCGCTGGTCAGCCGCTATGGCGGCTGGTCCGCCGACCATATTGAATATCTCGATGAAGCCGGAGTCACGGCGATGGCGCAGAGCGGCACCGTCGCCGTCCTGCTGCCGGGGGCGTTCTATTTTTTACAGGAGCGCCAGCGCCCGCCGGTAGAGCTGCTGCGCCAGCGGGGGGTGCCCATGGCCGTCGCTACCGATTACAACCCCGGCACCAGCCCCTTTGCCAGCCTGCATCTGGCGATGAATATGGCCTGCGTCCAGTTTGGCTTAACCCCGGAGGAGGCCTGGGCCGGGGTGACGCGTCATGCGGCCCGGGCGCTTGGCCGCGGCGCCACTCACGGCCAGCTGAAGGCCGGTTATGTAGCCGATCTCGCCATCTGGGACGCAGAGCGCCCGGTGGAAATTCTCTACGAACCCGGTCGCAACCCGCTCTATCAGCGGGTCTTCAGAGGAAAAGTACAATGAATCTCTGGCAGCCGGTTTCACCTGCTATCTGGCAGGGGCGCGACGACCGCGCCGAGGCCAGCAACGCGCTGCGCCTGTTCCAGACCGTTCGCCAGGCCTCCAGCCTGCAACCGTCGGGTGACGGCATCGCCCTGCTGGGGTTTTGCTGCGACGCGGGGGTTAAGCGCAATCAGGGCCGACCGGGAGCGGCAGAAGCGCCGGACGTGCTGCGCGCCGCGCTGGCCAATATGGCCAGCCACGCCGAACACGACCGCCTGGCCGATCTCGGCAATATCCGCGTGGAGGGCGATGCCCTTGAGGCGGCGCAGCTGGCCCTGAGCGAGGCGGTGACCGCCTGCCAGCAGGCCGGCATGCGCACCCTGGTGCTGGGGGGTGGCCACGAAACCGCCTGGCCGCACGGCAAAGGGGTGCTGGACGCCTTCCCCGGCGAGCGGGTGGTGATTGTTAATCTCGACGCCCATCTCGATCTGCGCGCGGCCCCGCACGCCACCTCCGGCACGCCGTTTCGCCAGCTGGCGCGCTGCTGCGATGAACAGGGGCGGGCATTCAGCTATGCCTGCCTCGGCGTCAGCCAGGCGGCGAATACCCGGGCGCTATGGGATGAGGCTGAACGCCTGCAGGTGAGGCTGGTGGAGGATCTCGATTTTCAGCGGGATGCGCCCGGCGTAACGCAAGCAATTATCGGCGAGGCCGACCGCATCTATCTGACCATCGATCTGGACGTGCTGCCCGCCGCAGAGATGCCCGCCGTCTCGGCGCCTGCCGCGCTCGGGGTCCCGGCGCGCGAACTGCTGGGCGTTATCGAGCCGCTTTGTCGCAGCGGCAAGCTGCAGGCGGTGGATCTGGTGGAGTTTAACCCCCGCTACGATCGCGACGGGCAGGGGGCCAGGCTCGCCGCGCGGCTTGCCTGGCAAATTGCTCACTGGTGGGCGTAATTCCCGGATATACTCGACTTTTTTACGGCTTAAGGAATTGCTATGTTCTCACGCGCTCCGCTGCAGCAGGGCAGCGCCCCCGCACCCTTCTATGAAAAGGTGAAGCAGGCGATCAGTCATCAAATCGCGACCGGAGCGTGGCGCCCGCACGACCGCATTCCCTCCGAGGCGGAGCTGGTGGCGCAGTTCGGGTTCAGCCGTATGACCATTAACCGTGCCCTGCGCGAGCTTACCGACGAAGGGCTGCTGGTGCGCCTGCAGGGGGTCGGCACCTTTGTGGCCGAGCCCAAAGGCCAGTCGGCGCTGTTTGAAATTCGCAGCATCGCCGATGAAATCGCCGCGCGTCAGCATCAGCACCGCTGCGACGTGCTGCTACTGGAGGAGACTTTAGCCAGTGCGGCCCAGGCCGCGGCTCTGGACGTTGCAGAGGGCAGCGCCATCTTTCACTCTTTGATCCTGCACTTCGAAAACGACCTGCCGGTGCAGATAGAAGATCGCTGCGTTAACCCCCTGCGGGTGCCGGACTATCTGCAGCAGGACTATACCGCCATCACCCCCCATGCTTATCTCTCTCAGGTGGCGCCGCTGACGGAAGGGGAGCACATCGTCGAGGCGGTACGCGCCACGGCGCAGGAGTGTAAGCTGTTGCGCATTAAAGAGAGCGATCCCTGCCTGCTGATCAACCGCCGGACCTGGTCGGCCTCGCATATTATTTCTTACGCCCGCCTGCTTTTCCCCGGCCACCGCTACCGGTTACAGGGTCACTTTATCCCCTGAGGAAAGCGTGACAGCCCGCGCACTCTGCTAAAAATGTATCAAAATTGTTAAATTCCGCCTTGTGCGCACTTGTCTATACAAGTATACCTGATCGCATATTCTGTCCCCCATGAGGAGCACACAATGTCGTCAGGTAAATTCCGCCAGCAGGAGATCCGCGCCCCGCGCGGCACCACGCTAAACGCCAAAAGCTGGCTCACCGAAGCCCCGCTGCGCATGTTAATGAATAACCTCGATCCCGAGGTCGCAGAAAACCCGCACGAGCTGGTGGTGTATGGCGGCATCGGGCGCGCCGCGCGCAACTGGGACTGCTACGACGCCATTATCGACTCGCTTAAAAAACTCGAGGCGGACGAAACCCTGCTGGTGCAGTCCGGCAAACCGGTAGGAGTGTTCAAAACCCATGAGAACGCTCCGCGGGTACTGATTGCCAACTCCAACCTGGTGCCGCACTGGGCCACCTGGGAACACTTCAACGAGCTGGATGCGAAAGGGCTGGCGATGTATGGCCAGATGACCGCCGGGAGCTGGATCTACATTGGCAGCCAGGGGATCGTGCAGGGCACCTACGAA
>DKMV01000015.1 GCA_002469605.1 Leclercia sp. UBA7405 | reverse complement strand
CCGGCTTGAAGCGCTGGCGCTGGCGCGGTCGGAAAAAGATCGCGCCGAAAATCTGATGATTGTCGATCTGCTGCGCAACGATATTGGCCGCGTCGCCGTGCCCGGCTCCGTCAGCGTGCCGGAGCTGTTTGTGGTAGAGCCTTTTCCGGCGGTGCACCATCTGGTCAGCACCATACGCGCGCGTCTGCCGCCAGCGCTGCACGCCTGCGATTTGCTGCGTGCCTGTTTCCCCGGCGGCTCCATTACCGGCGCGCCGAAAATCCGCGCGATGGCGATTATCGACGAGCTGGAGCCGCATCGCCGCAATGCCTGGTGCGGCAGCATCGGCTACATCAGCGCCTGCGGCGGCATGGACACCAGCATCACCATTCGTACCCTGACGGCCTTCTGCGGGCAGCTATACTGCTCTGCGGGAGGCGGGATCGTGGCCGACAGCCTGTCGGCGGCGGAGTATCAGGAGACCTTTGATAAAGTGAACCGAATTTTGCAGCAGCTGGAGAGGTAATGCGTGGACGCCAATAATCTGACTCTGGACGATTTTTTATCGCGTTTTCAGCTTTTACGCCCGCAGGTGAACGGCGCCTCGCTTAACCAGCGCCAGGCAGCGGTATTGATCCCGGTGGTGCGCCGCGAGCAGCCGGGGCTGCTGTTAACCCAGCGCTCGCCGCGGATGCGCAAACATGCCGGCCAGGTGGCCTTTCCCGGGGGCGCGGTAGACAGTACCGACGCCTCGCTGATTGCCGCCGCCCTGCGTGAGGCGCAGGAGGAGGTAGCCATTCCGCCGGAAACGGTGGAGGTGATTGGCGTGCTGCCGCCGGTGGATAGCGTGACCGGTTTTCAGGTAACGCCGGTGGTGGGGTTAATCCCGCCCGATCTGCACTATCACGCCAGCGAAGATGAGGTGGCGGCGGTGTTCGAAATGCCGCTGGCGGAAGCCCTGCGTCTTGGCCGTTATCATCCGCTGGATATTCACCGTCGCGGGGACCAGCATCGGGTATGGCTCTCCTGGTATCAGCATTATTTTGTCTGGGGCATGACCGCGGGGATTATTCGTGAGCTGGCGCTGCAAATCGGCCTGAAGCCTTGACTATACTTTACATTGACGATTTTTTATCGGCTTTGCGACCCTCCTCTCGCTATTAGTTAAATCGCCTTTAGCTATTAGTTTAATTCATGTGAATAGTTGTGCTGACGGCAGGGTTCCCCCATACACTATGCGCAGTTATAACATCGTTACTGGAAACCCGGTAACCCTGTCAGGAGTGTTAAAGTGATTAGTATATTCGACATGTTCAAAGTGGGGATTGGCCCCTCCTCTTCCCACACTGTCGGGCCGATGAAGGCCGGTAAACAGTTCGTCGATGACCTGGTCGAAAAAGGATTACTGGAAAGCGTTACCCGTGTTGCCGTGGATGTCTACGGCTCGCTCTCGTTAACGGGTAAAGGCCACCACACCGATATCGCCATTATTATGGGTCTGGCCGGAAACATGCCGGACACCGTAGATATTGACGCCATTCCGGCGTTTATTCGTGACGTGGAAACACGTGGCCGCCTGCTGCTGGCTAACGGCCAGCATGAAGTGGACTTCCCGCAGGATGACGGCATGCGTTTTCGCAGCGATAACCTCTCCCTGCACGAAAACGGCATGCAGATCCACGCCTTCAGCGGCGAAAAAGTGGTCTACAGCAAAACCTATTACTCCATCGGCGGCGGTTTTATCGTTGATGAAGAGCACTTCGGCCAGGATACCGCGGGCGATGTGAAGGTGCCTTACCCCTTCAAATCCGCTCAGGAGATGCTCGGCTACTGCAAAGAGACCGGCCTGTCGCTCTCCGGCATGGTGATGCAGAACGAGCTGGCACTGCACAGCAAGCAAGAGATTGAAGACTATTTTGCCAACGTCTGGCAGACCATGCGCGCCTGTATCGATCGCGGTATCAATACCGAAGGCGTCCTGCCCGGGCCGCTGCGCGTACCGCGCCGCGCCTCCGCCCTGCGCCGCATGCTGGTGACCAGCGACAAGTTCTCCAGCGATCCGATGGTGGTGGTGGACTGGGTGAACATGTTTGCCCTGGCGGTGAACGAAGAGAACGCCGCCGGTGGCCGCGTGGTGACCGCGCCGACCAACGGCGCCTGCGGGATCGTCCCGGCGGTGCTGGCCTACTACGATCACTTTATCGAACCCGTTACCCCGGAAATCTACATCCGCTACTTCCTGGCCGCCGGTGCGGTGGGCGCGCTCTACAAGATGAACGCCTCCATCTCCGGTGCCGAAGTGGGCTGTCAGGGTGAAGTGGGCGTCGCCTGCTCTATGGCCGCGGCGGGCCTGGCGGAACTGCTGGGCGCCAGCCCGGAGCAGGTCTGCGTGGCCGCAGAGATCGGCATGGAACATAACCTTGGTTTGACCTGCGACCCGGTCGCTGGCCAGGTACAGGTGCCCTGCATCGAGCGTAACGCTATTGCCTCGGTGAAGGCGATCAACGCCTCGCGTATGGCGATGCGCCGCACCAGCGAGCCGCGCGTCTCGCTGGATAAGGTGATCGAAACCATGTACGAAACCGGTAAAGACATGAACGCCAAATACCGCGAAACCTCGCGCGGCGGCCTGGCTATTAAGGTGCAGTGCGACTAATACTCTCCTTCGCCCATCTGCAACGGATGGGCGAATTTTATCTCCGCGTCTCGTCTCCGTAATATTTCCCCACTACACTTTCTCTGTTGCCTGCGGCATTGGGTGCCTCTGGCTTATCGGAAGACCCCTGCATGCAAACTGCGCAAAGGATAATTAATAATTATCGTCGAAAACGCCTCATGGTTTGCGTGGCGGTTGCGCTTATTACCCTGATAACCACCCTCGCCTTTCGCTTTATTTCCCAGCGCAATATCAATGAACACCGCACCCTCGTCTTTATCAGCCATGCCGTAGAAACCCTGGATAAAACCCTGTTGCCACTTCAGGCGAGCCGGGAGCGGCTATTACCGCTGGTAGGTCGCCCTTGTCTGAGCACGCACCTGCCGCTGCGTCGCCAGGCCGCGATGCTGCAGACGGTGCGCAGCCTGGGGCTGATCAAGGACGGCATTCTCTACTGCTCCAGTATTTTTGGTAACCGCGATATTCCGATCCGCGAGCTTCAGCCCGCGCTGCCCTCGCCAGATCCTCTGCTGGTTCTCTCTACCGATAGATCGCTACTGAAGGGCAGCCCGGTGCTTATCCAGTGGTACCCCCTGCCCGGCAGCAGCGAAGACGGGGTGATGCAGGTGGTAAATATCGATCTTATTGCCCGGATGATCCTTGAGCCGCAAAAACCCTTTATCAGTGACGTCAGCCTGAGCGTGGGTAATAAGCATCTGCGCTACGGCATGGGCGTCACCGATACCCTGATCTTTCCAGAAAACGAGGTGGTATACCGGCAAGGGTCAGATAAATTCCCTTTTACCATCACCGTCAGCGGCCCCGGCCCCACCGGGCTGGCGCTAAAAAACCTGCCGACCCAGCTCCCGCTGGCCCTGTTGCTAAGCCTGCTGCTGGGGTATATCGCCTGGCTGGCCACCGCGAATCGCATGAGCTTTACCTGGGAGATTAACCTCGGGCTTGCCGCCCACGAGTTTGAGCTGTTCTGCCAGCCGCTGGTTAACGCGCGTAACCAGCAGTGCGTGGGGGTGGAGATCCTGCTGCGCTGGAACAACCCGCGCCAGGGGTGGATCTCGCCGGATGTCTTTATTCCCCTTGCCGAAGAGCACAACCTGATTGTTCCCCTTACCCGCTATGTTATCGATGAGACGGTACAGCAGCTGTCGCTCTTTCCTGCCGAGGCCGGGTTCCATATCGGTTTGAACGTTGCCGCCAGCCATTTTCGCCAGGGGGCGTTACTGCGCGATCTGAACAACAGCTGGTTTCACGCGCAACCGGTGCAGCAGCTCGTCATAGAGCTTACCGAGCGGGATGCGCTGCGGGATGTGGATTACCGCATCGTGCGCGAACTGCATCGCAAAGGGCTCAAGCTTGCGATTGACGATTTTGGCACCGGCAACAGCTCGCTCTCCTGGCTGGAGAAGCTGCGCCCGGACGTGCTGAAAATAGACAAATCCTTTACTACCGCTATTGGAACGGATGCGGTGAACTCAACGGTGACCGATATCATTATTGCCCTGGGGCAGCGGCTGAATATTGAACTGGTGGCGGAAGGGGTGGAGACGGCCGCACAGGCGCGTTATCTGCGCCGCCATGGGGTACATATTTTGCAGGGATATTTATATGCGCGGCCAATGCCGCTGCGGGACTTTCCGAAGTGGCTGGCGGAGAGCAGCTCCCCGCCAGCGCCGCATAACGGGCACATCATGCCCGTTATGCCGTTACGTTAATTACTCTTCTTCGTCGTCGTGCTCTGACTGCTCTTTAACAATGCGAACCAGGTCAACGCGGTAGTCGTTAGCCGTCACTATGGTTATCTTCAGCGGCGGCAGTTCAAGCACGTCGCCGGCGCGGGGGATCTGACCGTTAATGGCGATCACCAGGCCCGCCACGGTGGCGATATCATCGTCGTGGTTGGTCAGGTGCTCCAGCCCCAGCGTCTGCTGCAGCGCATGGAGGTCGGTTGCGCCTTTCACCAGCCAGCTACCGTTGTCGTGAACGATCTCCGGGGTTTCGTCGGCGTCCGGGAATTCACCGGCGATAGCTTCCAGCACGTCCAGCGGCGTGACCAGCCCCTGCACCACGCCAAACTCGTTGGTGACGATGACAAAGCTGCCCCGGGCACGACGCAGCACGCCCAGCAGGTTGATCGGATCGAGTGTCTCCGGCACCACGATAGCCGGAGATGCAGAGGCGATAGCTTCAACATCCACACCCTCTTCCAGCGCTACCAGCAGCTCTTTGGCGCGTACCACGCCGATGATTTCATCCAGCTCGCCGCGACACACCGGGAACAGGCTGTGGGGAGACGAGAGCAGCTGCTGGCGAATTTCATCCACGCTCAGGCTGGCATCCACCCAGCTGATTTCGCCGCGCGGGGTCATAATGCCGCGCAGGGAACGCGAGGCCAGTGAGAGCACGCCGTTAATCATATAACGCTCTTCTTCCACGAACGCCCCTTCCGGTACCGGAACGGTAACGTGGTTGTCACTCTCCTGCTGTACCGTTGCCTGTCGGCGGCCACCCATCAGGCGCAGAATGGCATCTGCCGTACGGGCGCGCAGCGGCTGGTTTGACTGCTGGCGAATAAAGTTACGACGCGCCACCTGGTTAAAGAATTCGATGATGATTGAGAAACCAATCGCCGCGTACAGATAGCCTTTCGGAATATGGAAGCCGAAGCCTTCTGCCACCAAGCTCAGGCCGATCATCAGCAGGAAGCTCAGACAGAGCACCACCACCGTCGGGTGTTCGTTGACGAAACGCGTCAGCGGCTTAGAGGCCAACAGCATGACCGCCATCGCAATGACAACCGCCGCCATCATTACCGGCAGGTGGTTAACCATCCCCACGGCGGTAATGACCGCATCGAGGGAGAAGACGGCATCCAGCACCACGATTTGCAGCACCACGACCCAGAAGCTGGCATAGCCTTTGCCGTGCCCGTCGTCATGCTGACGGTTTTCGAGCCGCTCATGGAGTTCCGTTGTCGCTTTGAACAGGAGGAAAAGTCCCCCCACCAGCATAATCAGGTCACGCCCTGAGAAGGTGAAGTCCCACACGCTGAACAGCGGTTTTGTCAGGGTCACCATCCAGGAGATCACCGACAGCAGCGCAAGACGCATGATCAGCGCCAGCGACAGACCAATAAGTCGGGCTTTATCACGCTGTTTAGGCGGCAGTTTGTCCGCAAGAATGGCGATAAATACCAGGTTGTCGATACCGAGGACGATCTCAAGCACGATAAGCGTGAGTAAGCCTACCCAGATTTGCGGGTCCATTAAGAATTCCATGACAAGCTCCTGCTAAAGGAATGGCAAAACGGCACCGTGTTAATCACGGGCGAAGCGGTAAAAGACGAAGCGAATGAGTGGCGCGAATCGCCGAAAAGGCGGGCCGAAGGTGGCCTGAAAGATGACTGGCGTCGGTGACGGTCCATACGGTGGGCTTTAGCCCTGTACTCCTGAAAAGTAAACGGAGGCTAAACATAACAGAGATAATGGCTATTTAGCAAAGATTTACCTTCCTTTGCAAACAGATGTAACAGCATTAATTTCGCGATGCAAACTATCGCTTAGTTAAAGCTAAATTACGGATCTTCATCACATAAATTATTTTTTCACTCTCTAAAATTAATCGCGGATGTCTTAGTGAGTTCTACTCTAACCCTTATCTGAATCGATTCGCTACGGATACGATTTCTGATGCCCTCGTCACACAGGTGCATAAACGATAATAAATGGAGGTAGCAAGTGACCATTGCTATTGTAATAGGCACACATGGTTGGGCTGCAGAGCAGTTGCTTAAAACGGCAGAGATGCTGCTGGGCGAGCAGGAAAACGTCGGTTGGATCGACTTTGTTCCCGGCGAAAATGCCGAGACCTTAATCGAAAAATACACGGCGCAACTGGAAAAACTCGATACCAGCAGCGGTGTGCTGTTCCTCGTCGACACCTGGGGCGGCAGTCCGTTTAACGCTGCCAGCCGCATCGTTGTCGATAGAGATCTGCATGAAGTTGTCGCCGGGGTCAACATCCCGATGCTGGTCGAAACGCTGATGGCGCGCGACGATAACCCCTCCTTCGACGAGCTGGTGGCGCTGGCGGTAGAAACCGGACGCGAAGGCGTGAAAGCGCTGAAAGCCCAGCCGGTAGAAAAACCGGCACCAGCGGCCGCCGCAGCCCCTGTCCCGAAAGCTGCCACCCCGGCCAAACCGATGGGCCCGAATGATTATATGGTTATCGGCCTTGCGCGCATTGATGACCGTTTGATCCACGGCCAGGTGGCAACGCGCTGGACGAAAGAGACCAACGTGCGGCGTATTATCGTGGTCAGCGACGAAGTTGCCGCCGACACCGTGCGTAAAACCCTTCTCACCCAGGTGGCTCCTCCGGGCGTAACCGCCCACGTGGTGGACGTTGCCAAAATGATCCGCGTTTATAACAACCCGAAATATGCGGGCGAGCGTGTGATGCTGCTGTTCACCAACCCGACAGACGTCGAACGAGTTGTTGAGGGTGGCGTAAAAATTACCTCCGTTAACATTGGTGGTATGGCATTCCGTCAGGGCAAAACCCAGGTTAACAACGCGATTTCAGTCGATGAGAAAGATATCGAGGCATTCAACAAGCTGAATGCGCGCGGTATCGAGCTGGAAGCCCGTAAGGTTTCTACCGATCAGAAACTGAAAATGATGGATTTGATTGGCAAAGTTGGGAAATAACCCCGCGCTGATTTTTCACACGAAGCTTATGTTATAGGAGAAGTACAATGGAGATTACCACTCTTCAGATTGTGCTGGTGTTCATCGT
>DKMV01000126.1:19360-21203 GCA_002469605.1 Leclercia sp. UBA7405 | reverse complement strand
ATCAACATGATGCGCGCGGGCTACCTGATGCCGTTCTTCTACCTCGGCTTCGTCACCGCCGCATTTACTAACTTCAACCTGGTTGCTTTGGGTGTGATTGGCGCGGTAATGGCCATCCTCTACATTCAGCTGAGCCCGAAATATAACCGCGTAGCCGGTGCGCCGGTGCAGGCAGCGGGTAATAACGATCTTGATAACGAACTGGACTAACAGGTGAGCGACATGGTTGATATGACTAAAACTACCCCTGAGCGGAAACTCACTCAGAGTGATATTCGTGGCGTGTTCATCCGTTCTAACCTGTTCCAGGGGTCATGGAACTTTGAACGTATGCAGGCGCTGGGCTTCTGCTTCTCAATGGTGCCGGCGATTAAACGCCTCTATCCTGAAAACAACGAAGCGCGTCGTCAGGCAATTAAGCGCCACCTGGAGTTTTTCAACACCCATCCTTACGTGGCAGCACCGGTACTGGGCGTTACCCTGGCGATGGAAGAGCAGCGTGCCAATGGCGCCGAGATCGACGACGGCGCCATCAACGGTATCAAAGTGGGCCTGATGGGGCCGCTGGCTGGCGTAGGCGACCCGATCTTCTGGGGTACGGTTCGTCCAGTCTTTGCCGCCCTTGGCGCAGGTATCGCTATGAGCGGCAGCCTGCTCGGACCGCTGCTGTTCTTCATTCTGTTTAACGCGGTGCGCCTGGCTACCCGTTATTACGGCGTGGCGTACGGCTACCGTAAAGGGGTCGATATCGTTAAGGATATGGGCGGCGGCTTCCTGCAGAAGCTGACCGAGGGGGCGTCGATCCTCGGCCTCTTTGTCATGGGGGCGCTGGTTAACAAGTGGACGCATGTGAACATTCCGCTGGTGGTCTCACGCATCACCGACCAGACCGGGAAAGAGAACGTCACCACCGTGCAGACCATCCTTGACCAGCTGATGCCGGGCCTGGTGCCGCTGCTGTTGACCTTCGCCTGTATGTGGCTGCTGCGTAAGAAAGTGAACCCGCTGTGGATCATCGTGGGCTTCTTCGTGATTGGTATTGCCGGTTACGCGGTCGGCCTGCTGGGTCTCTAAGTTTTGGCAGTAAACGCCGGGGGCTTGCCCCCGGTTTTTTTATCCGGAGGATGAATGACGATCACGGACATCGTACTGGTTTTATTTATTGTTGTGCTTCTGGCTTATGCCCTTTATGACGAATGGATCATGCCTCGCCGCCACGGCGCCACGCTACTCACCATCCCCCTGCTCCGTCGCGGCCGCGTCGATGCCTTCATCTTTGCCGGCCTGCTGGTCATCCTGATTTATAACAACGTAATGCAGCACGGTGCATTATTAACCACATGGTTATTATGTACGCTGGCATTAATGGCGATTTACCTGTTCTGGATCCGGGCTCCGAAGATCATCTTCAAATCGACTGGGTTCTTTTTCGCCAATGTGTGGATAGAATATAACCGTATTAAAGAGATGAATTTATCGGAAGACGGCGTGTTGGTGATGCAATTAGAACAGCGGCGTCTGCTTATTCGCGTGCGGAATATTGACGACCTGGAAAAGATATACAAATTACTGGTTAAAACTCAGTAAGTTGCAATTATAGCACTGGCTATATTTTAGGGCATTTCCCAGATAGGATTTATAGCCAGAGCTATATTATCAAGATCTCATTCACCCATATTAATTAACGTTATTCTTACACCCGGACGAAATGAAAATCGTTTTCAGCCGCCCCGTCAATTAATACTTCTCACTGTTGTGATATGTTCGCAAAATATGTTAAGGTTGCGCCCGTCGTTGGGGAGTAGCCGATTTCCAGTCTTCTGGAAATGTACGTGTCAACATA
>DKMV01000126.1:8849-19212 GCA_002469605.1 Leclercia sp. UBA7405 | reverse complement strand
GGCAGTGATGTGTCATATGGAGAACCCCGGTCTGGACACGTTATGAACCTCTCAGCAACAATTCTTCTGGCCTTTGGCATGTCGATGGACGCTTTTGCCGCCTCGATGGGAAAAGGCGCGACGCTCCACAAACCCTCTTTCTCTGAAGCTCTGCGTACCGGTCTGATCTTTGGCGCTATCGAAACCCTGACGCCGCTTCTCGGCTGGGGACTGGGCATGCTGGCCAGTCAGTTTGTGCTGGAGTGGAACCACTGGATCGCCTTTGTTCTGCTGGTCTTCCTCGGCGGCCGCATGGTGATTGAGGGCCTGCGTAATACCGCCTGCGACGATGAAGAGCCGGTGCGCCGTCACGGTTTCTGGCTGCTGGTGACCACCGCCATCGCCACCAGCCTGGATGCTATGGCGGTCGGCGTCGGGCTGGCGTTCCTGCAGGTCAATATCATTGCCACCGCGCTGGCCATCGGCTGCGCCACCCTGATTATGTCCACGCTGGGCATGATGATTGGCCGGTTTATCGGCCCGCTGCTTGGCAAGCGCGCCGAAATCCTGGGTGGGGTTGTGCTGATTGGTATTGGCGCGCAGATCCTCTGGAGCCACTTCGCCGGTTAACCGACCCGCTGCCAGCAGTGGATACTGAAATCCGTCTGGCAGCTAAACCGCGTCTCTTTTGCCAGCGCTGACCAGACCTCCGCTTTTGCTCGCCAGGCGAACGGCGTCATCTGCAACAGCGCCACCGCCTCATCTCCGCTAAGCTCCATCCCGTAGGCCAGGCTCTGCTCCTGCACCAGCCTGAAGCCAGCAAGCTGCTCCGAATGGGGCGCATGCAGCAGCACCTCGTCGTAGATTAGCCCTTTCAGCTCCATCAGATGCCGCGGCCCTGGCGTAACGGTGATCACCCATCCGCCCTCTTTCACCACCCGCGCCAGCTCTTCGCCTTTGCAGGGTGCATAAATACGGATCACCGCATCCATACTCGCCTCCTCAAAGGGCAGACGGTGGCTGGAGGCCACGCAAAAGGTGACCTCGCCGTAGCGCTTTGCCGCCGCGCGAATGGCCGCCTTAGAGACATCCAGCCCAAAGGTCACGGCGCCCTTCTGACGCGCCGTTTCGGCAAAGGCGGCGGTGTAGTAACCCTCGCCGCAGCCGATATCCAGAATAGCGCCGGCCCCTTCGGGCAGATGGGTCTCCAGCAGCCCGGTGACCCTGTCCCGCAGCGGCTGATAATGGCCCGCATTAAGAAACGCCCGACGCGCCTGCATCATCTCCGCGCTATCACCAGGATCGCGCGAGCGTTTGTGCTGCACCGGCAGCAGATTGACATAGCCTTCTTTTGCGCTGTCGTAGCGATGCCCCTGCGGGCAGAGGTAGCTTTTATCGGTACGCGATAACGGCGCGTGACAAAGTGGACAACAGAAGGTCATGGCAACTCCGGGCAATCGTAAAGGGCGAGAGTGTACCGCTAATCGCCCCGCTATAAAACGGCTTATCGCATCACGATAAGGTGGCTGGAATCGGGGGCCAGCCCGTCGGGCGGAACATTTTCGATCCTCAGCACATCGCCCATGATCTGGCTAAAGACCGGGGCCGATACCGCACCGCCGTAGTAGGCGCCGTTCTGCGGATCGTTAATCACCACCGCCAGCGCGTATCGGGGCCGGCTGGCCGGTGCCACCCCGGCGGTGTAGGCCACATATTTGTCCACGTATTTGCCGCTCTCATCGATTTTTTTCGCCGTGCCGGTTTTTACCGCCACCCGATAATCGCGCACCGCCGCTTTTATCCCGCCGCCGCCGGGAAGGGCGACGCTCTCCATCATATGTTCTACTTCTTTGACTATCGCGGGCGGCATCACCTGAGTACCTACCACCGGAGGGTCAATACGGGTAATGGAGAGCGGGCGCTCCAGGCCGTAGCTGCCAATAGTGGCGTACACGTGCGCCAGCTGCAGGGGGGTGACCATCAGACCGTAGCCAAAGGAGAAGGTGGCGCGGTCCAGCTGGCTCCAGAATTTGCGCTCGGGCATCAGGCCGCTGCTCTCGCCCGTTAACCCCAGCCCGGTGCTGCGCCCAAAGCCGAAGCCTTTATAGGTATCCAGCAGGCGCTGGATGGGCATCGCCAGCGACAGGCGGGACACCCCGGTATCACTCGATTTTTGCAGGATCCCGGTCATGGTCAGTTCGGGGTAATATCCCACATCACGGATGCGGTGGCCCGCCAGGGTGTAGGGATGGGTATCAATAACGCTATCTGGCTGCACCAGCCCCTGCTGCAGGGCGGTCATCAGCACCAGCGGCTTGACGGTTGAGCCGGGCTCAAAAGTGTCGCTGATGGCGCGGTTACGGAAATCATTTAGCGTTGCCCCTTCACGGTTATTGGGGTTGAAGTCCGGGAAGCTGGCCATGCTCAGGATCTCGCCGGTCTGAATATTGATCAGCACGGCGGCGCCGGACTCGGCCTTATTCCAGGCGACGGCGTTATCCAGCGCATCTTCCGTAATAGTCTGTAGCCGCTCGTCAATGCTCAGCTGAATAGTGTGCGCCGGCACCGGCGGCTGCTCGGTGATGTTTTCGACAACGTGACCATAGCGATCTTTACGCACCAGACGTAGACCGGGCTTACCGCTAAGGGCGCGGTTAAAACTCTTCTCAATACCTTCGATGCCCTGACCATCGATATTGGTAAAGCCAATCAGATTTGCCGCCACGTGCCCTGCCGGATAAAAGCGCCGGGATTCGTCCCGCAGGCTGATACCCGGCAGATGCAGCTTCTCTATCCATTTCGCCTGAGCCGGGTCAACCTGGCGGGCAAGATAGATAAAGCGGCCTTTGGGATTGCTGTTGATGCGTTTAGCCAACACATCGAGAGAGAGATGCAGCGCGCTGGCGAGAGCCTGCCAGCGGTCATCGAACCCCACGCCCCCTTTTTCCAGCACGGTTTTGGGATCGGCCCATACCGCCTGCACCGGCACGCTCACCGCCAGCGGCCGCCCTTCCCTGTCAACAATCATTCCGCGCGGAGCATCAATAGGCACTTCGCGCAGCGAGCGCATATCCTCCTGTTGCACCAGCTTGTCGGGTTTAATGATTTGCAGCCAGGCGACGCGCCCCAGCAGTAAGAGCAGGCTGGCTGAGATGGCTGTACAGAGTAACGCGAAACGTAGGGGGGTGAAATTTGCTGCGGCATTAAAGGGTTTCTTTTTCACCAGGGCTCCAGGGCTATTAAATAACGCTCTGATTTAACGGGAAATCCGTTCGCCAGGGGCGAAAACAATGCTAATACTCTCGCAGCTTTGCAACAAACTGCAAACAGGAGGGGCATAGTGAAATACTTTGAAAAACAGATATTAAAAAGCCCCGCTTAAAGCGAGGCTTTATAGCTGCATCTGAATGCCGGATTAGGGGCTTCAGAAGTGGCAGGGTTCGATCAGATAGCGGTTACGTTAACAGCAGCCGGACCTTTCTGGCCGTCCTGAATTTCGAACTCAACGTTCTGGCCTTCAGCCAGAGTTTTGAAGCCATTACCCTGGATAGCAGAGAAGTGTACGAATACATCTTTGCTGCCGTCAGCCGGAGTAATGAAACCAAAACCTTTAGACTCGTTGAACCACTTAACTTGACCTTTAATCTTTGCCATTTGCAAAATTCCTTAGAGTGTATTCATAGCCCGCAGGCATTAACTGAGATAAAACTGAGACATTACTGCATGAGGCACTAATATAAGGTTCGGCAGAGAAGCGGTATTCAACGACAACGTGTTTACTCAGGACTTCTTTACTGAAAATGCCACACATAAACAGAACTGTACCTCGTTTGACCCAAACCGTGTTATCACATACAACGTAATTAATGGCAAGCCATTTTTAAACGTGTCTCGATCGGCCGCACAAATTCAAGGGTCTGGTCGACACTATCATCCCTCTAATCAACGGATGTCAAATAGCGGTTGTGAAGCGTGCCCGTCCAGTCACTGTTGTCATAAGCGCTGTTATCTAAGACTTTTTTACCATAGCTCAATAACTTCCGATCGTCTAGCCAGCTTATTAACTTTCTTAAAAGTGGTATTTTGCTTATAACTTTTTTCAAAAAGCTATGCACAAATGAGCGTAACGGGAAGCAGATGTTTCCTGAAAAAAGGATGTATATCGCTTCGTCTGTTCCCGGATTAAACACCATAACGTAGATATATGCTCTGCACTAAAATAATGAACCTTTGATGAACCTGCATCATAAAAAGGCAAGCAAAACGTTTCGATTATATTAAAACATTAGCGATGTCACTTTATTTCAGAATAAATGAAACAGCACCCGGAATTGTTACAAGGATAAATATTGACCGATTTTAAGTATATAGAATTTGTTGTTATTGCCGGCAACGTCAGACAGGGCGTGATTAAGCTTCTGGATGGGGTCATCAAGGGATTCATCCGCCAGTTCAAAAACGCCCCAGTGAATCGGAAACGCTCGCGGCATGCCGAGCTGCTGCCAGAGCGCCACGGCGGATTGCGGATCCATATGATGCGTCGCCATGAACCATTCTGGTGCATAGGCTCCTGCGGGGATGGCAATGGCATCGAAATTGCCGAGGCGCTGCGCAATAGTCAGCAGCTCGGGCGTGTAGCCGGTATCGCCGCTAAACCAGAAGCGTCGGTTTTGGCCTTCAAATACCCAGCCACACCATAAGCTGCGATCGCGATCCCACAGCGTGCGCATGCTCCAGTGCTGCGCCGGAACCGCGGTGTAGGTAACGCCCTGAAAGTGATAATGTTGCCACCAGTCGAGCTCAACGATGTTTTTCGCACCGCGTCTGCGAAACCAGGCGCCAAGGCCGAGGGGCACAAACACGGTAAGTTGGGGGAAGCGGCGTAATAGCTGGCGAACGGTGGCATCATCGAGATGATCGTAATGGTTATGCGAAATGACCAGCGCGTCCAGAGGAGGTAAAGCGGCCACGCTTATCGCGGCGGGGGTTTTGCGCACCGGACCGACGAACGGCAGCGGCGACGCGCGATGCGAAAAGACCGGATCGGTGAGAATAAACTGGCCGTTCAGACGTAGCAGTAAACTGGCATGGCCAAGCCACCAGACGCCATCTTCAGCGGCGCTATTCAGCTCAACGGACTGCCACCAGTCGTGGATAAATTGTTGGTATCCGGATGCGGGAGGTTTTGGCAATCCGGCGGCTTTGCGCTCTTTACGCCAGCGTTCAACGTCGCCTGGCTGATGCCCGGAGGCATTGAGATTGCGAAAACCCTGCGGGGTATGGTGTGGCAGGGAGGGATTATACCAGGGATTTTTCCAGGACACGCTCTCCTCCCTCTTACAACATTAGCGCTCAGCGACTAAGCGAATAAAGTCGTCATCTTCTTCTTTTGCTACCGGTCCGGTCGCGGTTTTAACCTCTTCTTTCACGTCCGGCTCGTTGGCGTCGCACAGGCGTCTCAGCAGCGCATTTTGTCGCTTTTGCAGATCGACCAGGGTTTCCAGCAGTTCAATCTGCTCACTGGTGCGGGAGCTGACGCGGTTGACGAAAAACCATAATACCAGGCCTGCCACCAGCAACAGCACAGAGACAACCAGAGATGCGATGTTAAACACCCCGGCATTCAATAACTCACCCATTTCACCACCTCAATAAAAACGGCTATCTTACCACTCGCGTTAAGGAAGGAAATCATTTGCCGTAAAAATGGTTGCTACCAGGGTATAAACTTATTGATAGAACAAACGCCGCTAAAAAACTGTACATCCTGGTCGCACATCACGTTGATCATTTGCGTCCAGAGTACGAGACAGGCAATCAACACCACCACCAGAATCACCCAGCGTATTTTTTTCACTCCACTCTCCGTCTTCATACTTCTTAACACGAGGTTAGCATGAGCAACTTAAACCGGGGCTAACTGTAACCCCATCCTTCCCTTTTCAGAATCATACACTTGTTTCATATAGTAAAACGGCTAGGCTAAATCGCAGGAAAACAGAAAAAAGAGGCAATGATGCGCTTACTGATACGCACAGTAATTATTTTAGCGATCGTCTGGATTGGCTTACTGCTCTCGGGGTATGGCGTCCTGATCGGCAGCCATCAGAACGCGGCTGGCCTTGGCATTCAGTGCAAATATCTGACGGCCCGCGGTACCAGTACCGCCCAGTATGTTCATTCCGACAGCGGCATCATCGGTCTTTCCAGTTGTCCGGTGCTGCGCAAAAGCGAAGTGGTTGTCGATAACGGGTAACAGAGCATGTATTAAAAAAAACGCCGCTATGATAGCGGCGTTTTTTTATGCGGCAACGTCAGAATGGATAGTCGTTATAGCCCATCTGTTCAGAGATTTTGCGCGCGGCGGTATGCAGCATTTCAACATACTCGTGCAGACGCTCTTCAGAGAAACGCAGCGTCGGGAAGGAGATGCTCAGGCCGGCAATCACTACGCCGAAGCGGTCAAATACCGGCACGCCGATGCAGCGCAGCCCCTCTTCCTGCTCCTGGTTATCTTCGCCGTACCCCAGCTCGCGCACTTTATCCAGCACCGGCAGCAGTTCATCGGTGCTGGTGATGGTGCGATCGGTGCTGCGTTTGTACTCGACCCCTTCCAGGATCTGCTTCACCTCGTCGCGGTCACGCCAGGCCAGCAGTACCTTACCGATAGCGGTACTGTACAGCGGGTTACGGCGACCAATACGCGAGTACATGCGCAGGTTGTACATAGAGTCGATTTTATGGATGTAGACGATGCTGTCTTCATCCAGAGCGCCCAGGTGAACGGTCTCTTTTGTCAGGCGAGAAAGCTCACGCATCTGAATATCCGCGCTGCGGATCAGATCGACGTTTTGCAGCGCCCGCGCGCCCAGTTCAAATAACTTCAGGGTCAGGGAGTATTTTTCTGACTCCCCTTCCTGTGCAACATAGCCCAGTGATTTCATGGTCTGCAAAAAGCGATAAACGGTGCTTTTCGACATCATCACACGCTGTGACAGCTCGGTAATACCAATTTCGCGCTCTTCTCCCAGCGCCTGCAGGATGCCAAACACCTTCAACACAGAAGAAACAGAATCTGGTTGTTTATCCAAATCTGCGATTGCCATTTATCACCTCAACGAAAGTGTTTTATAAAAATCAGAACCGGTTTTTATTATAAATTCGTCACCGCGGCGCTGCAATCAATCATGGCTAATCTGGTTACAAATCTGCGACATTCCCCCGAAATAACGGTGTTAAAATCATTACCCTGAATATAATTGCCAATGATGCATATAACTCCATGACAGCTTCCACTACTGATGGCCTGCCGCTGCCGCAGCGCTACGGGGCGATCGCCACCATTATTATCGGCATTTCAATGGCCGTGCTGGACGGGGCTATTGCCAACGTCGCTCTGCCTACTATTGCCAGCGATCTGCATGCCTCTCCCGCCAGTTCAATCTGGATTGTTAACGCCTATCAGATAGCGATTGTGATCTCGCTATTATCATTCTCTTTTCTTGGGGATATGTTCGGCTACCGGCGCATTTACCAGGCGGGACTGGTGGTCTTTTCTGTGACATCCCTTTTTTGCGCCCTGTCGGACAGCCTGCAAATGTTGACCCTGGCGCGTATCGCTCAGGGGTTTGGCGGCGCCGCGCTGATGAGCGTCAATACCGCACTTATCCGGCTTATCTACCCCCGCCGCCAGCTCGGGCGTGGGATGGGGATTAACTCCTTTATCGTGGCGGTCTCTTCCGCCGCCGGACCAACCATCGCCGCCGCCATCCTGTCAGTCGCCTCCTGGCAGTGGCTGTTTTTAATCAACGTCCCGCTGGGAGTTATCGCCTTGCTCTGCGCGCTGCGCTATCTGCCCGCCAACGCCGCCAGGAGCAGCATGCCGCGCTTTGACCTGCCGAGCGCCGTGATGAACGCCCTCACCTTCGGCCTGCTGATCACCGCCCTGAGCGGCTTTGCCCAGGGGCAATCTGTGGGGCTGATTGCGGCTGAAGTCGTGGCGCTGATTGTCGTCGGCTTCTTCTTCGTACGCCGCCAGCTGGCGATGCCGGTGCCGCTGCTGCCGGTTGATCTGCTGCGCATCCCGCTTTTTTCACTCTCGATTGGTACTTCTGTCTGCTCGTTCTGCGCCCAGATGCTGGCCCTGGTCTCGCTGCCGTTTTTCCTCCAGAGCGTAATAGGCCGTTCGGAAGTCGAGACCGGCCTGCTGTTAACCCCCTGGCCGCTGGCCACGATGGTGATGGCACCGCTGGCGGGTTATCTGATTGAGCGGCTCCATGCCGGACTGCTGGGAGCACTCGGGCTGGCGATTATGGCCACGGGACTGTTTGCCCTGGCGCTGTTACCCGCCGCGCCGGGCGATCTGGATATCATCTGGCGCATGATTTTATGCGGAGCCGGGTTTGGCCTGTTCCAGTCGCCTAATAATCACACCATCATTACCGCTGCCCCGCCCCATCGCAGCGGCGGCGCCAGCGGCATGCTGGGCACCGCGCGTTTACTGGGACAGAGCACCGGCGCGGCGCTGGTAGCCTTGATGTTTAACCTCGCCGGCGATGGGGGCACCCACGTGGCGCTCTATACCGCCGGCGCGCTGGCGACACTGGCGGCCGTTATCAGCGGCCTGCGCGTCACCCAGCCGAGAAGCGCCCAATAAAAAAGCGCGTCCATGGACGCGCTTTTTCGTTAACCCGCAGAGGGTTACTTCAGATACTCTCCGCTGCGCAGCGCTTCGATACGCTTATCCAGCGGCGGGTGCGACATAAACAGCTCGCTCAGGGATTTAGACTTACCGTTGATGCAGAAGGCCATCATGCTGCTGGCTTCCTGGGGTTCGTAGCTGGTCTTCAGCCGCTGCAGCGCAGCGATCATTTTCTCACGACCCACCAGTTTTGCCGAGCCGGCATCCGCGTGGAACTCGCGGTGACGAGAGAACCACATGGTAATGATGCTCGCCAGAATACCAAACACCAGCTCCAGTACCATCGAAACGGCGAAGTAGATCAGCGGGTTACCGTTACTCTCCTCGCCTTCGTCGCGGTTACCGCCCATAAACCCGGCGGCAATCTGTGCCAGAATGCGCGAGATAAAGATCACGAAGGTGTTTACCACCCCCTGGATCAGGGTCATGGTCACCATATCACCATTGGCGATGTGGCTGATTTCGTGGGCAATGACCGCTTCGGCTTCGTCACGGCTCATGTTCTGCAGCAGGCCGGTGCTGACCGCAACCAGCGAGGCATCCCGGCGCGCACCGGTAGCGAAGGCGTTGATATCCGGTGCGTGATAAATAGCCACCTGCGGCATGGCGATCCCGGCCTGACGAGACTGGTTCGCTACCGTGGTCATTAACCACCGCTCCATATCGTTACGGGGTTGTTCAATAACCTCCCCACCCACGGATTTCAGCGCCATCCACTTTGACATCAGCAAAGAGACAAAGGAGCCGCCAAAACCAAAAAGCAGCGCCATAATTAATAAGCCCTGAACGCTGCTCGACTGAATTCCCGTCAGGCTTAGCACCAGCCCGAATACCACCATAACCGCAAGGTTGGTGAGCAGGAAGAGCGCGATTCGCATCATAATTTTCTTTTAACCTCAGTTTAACAAAACGCACTATGCGATTACCCACATCGTATGGGTATTGCGGCTATTTTCAAGGATTCAGCGGGCGTAAGTCAGCAGAAAGACACAACTTTACATTGAACAGGAGGTTGCTTACGGCAACCTGCGATAAGCAAAAAAACAGGCACAATTTCTTGTGCCTGTCTGGGGGTTATTTCGCCGGAGCGGGTTGTGCGGCGGGCTGGTCTTTTTCCAGTTTCGCCAGGTCAATGGCGATTTTAACCGTCTCATCCAGATAGGGATCCGGCTCCTGGTAATCTTTTGGCAGATCGTCCAGTTTTTTGAGCAGCGGTTTGCCTTCACGTTTGAAACGATCGTTGATGCGCGCCAGGCGGGTTGCATCATCCTCTTCGTTCTCTTTCTCACGCTGGGCATAGTTCAGAGAGACAATATTGCGTTTCGCCTTCATGGCATTGAAACGGGCAATGTCCTTCATGATGTACTGGAATTCCGGATCTTTAGCGATGCGCTCGTCATGCTGTTTGAGCAGCGTCGGACCGAACGGGGACATATCGCCCGCTTTCACAAAGGTGGCAGCGTTAATGCTATCCCACGGCAGCGCGTTATCTTCGAACTTCTCGCCCGTTTCCGTCTCTTCGTTACCGGTCGGCATGATGATGTCCGGGGTCACACCTTTACGCTGGGTACTGCCGCCATTCACGCGATAGAACTTCTGAATGGTGTACTGTACCGAGCCCAGAGCTGGCCATTCCGGACGCAGCATCTGATCGTAAATACGGTTCAGGGAGCGATACTGCTG
>DKMV01000126.1:0-8688 GCA_002469605.1 Leclercia sp. UBA7405 | reverse complement strand
ACCACCGGACCGGACGGAATAAACAGACCAGAGAGCGAAACCGCTTCGGTCAGGGCGCCGCCGCCGTTGGTGCGCAGATCGATAATGACGCTGCTGACGTTCTGTTTTTCAAGCTTCTGCAGCTGGACTTTGACATCATCCGTCAGGCCAACGTAGAAGCCCGGAATATCCAGCACGCCCACTTTTTCTTTACCGACGGTTTTCACCGACATTTTCACCGCGCGATCTTCCAGACGGATACGCTCGCGGGTCAGGGTAACGATACGGGTTTTGGTGCCCTTACCGGCAGGCAGGATCTCAAGGCGAACCTTGCTGCCTTTCGGCCCTTTAATCAGCGCCACGACGTCGTCGAGACGCCAGCCAATAACATCCACCATACCCTGGCCGGTCTGGCCGACGCCGACAATGCGATCGCCAACGCTAATCGCCTTGCTCTTGGCGGCCGGGCCACCCGCAACCATCGAGTTGATGACGGTATAGTCGTCATCCATCTGCAGCACCGCGCCAATCCCTTCGAGAGAGAGGCTCATCTCGGTATTGAACTGTTCGGTGTTACGCGGGGAGAGGTAGTTGGTGTGCGGATCGATTTCGTGGGCGAAGGCGGTCATCGCCAGCGAGAACACATCTTCGCTGTTGGTCTGCGCCAGGCGACGAATAGCAAATTTGTAGCGGCGGTTCAGCGTTTCGCGGATCTCTTTCTCATCTTTACCGGTGAGTTTGAGGCTCAGCTCATCGTACTTCACTTTGCTGTCCCACAGCGCATTCAGCTCGGCTTCATCTTTAGGCCACGGCGATTTGCTGCGGTCGAGATTAAAGGTGTCGTTGCCGGTAAAGTCCATCGGACGCTCCAGCACTTTGAGCGCATACTGGTAACGCTCAAAACGACGCTTCTGCGCCTGGTTATACAGGTCGTAGAAGAGATCAAGCTTGCCGCTGCGCAGCTCGTCACCAACCACCGATTTACGCTTCGCGAACTGTTCGACATCGCTTGCCAGCAGAACGTTATGGCTGTAGTCCAGCAGGTTCAGATAGCGGTCGAAAATTTTAGCCGAGAAAGCCTGATCGAGGTCGAACTGACGATAATGTGAACGGGTGAAGCGCGAGGTGACGCGCTCACTGACCGTTGCGTGTTGCGTCTCTTCCTTCAGAACAGGAATTTGATCAACACGCGTAATCTCGTCCACAGCGAAAGCGTGACCTGTTATAGCAAACAGGCCAGCCAGCGCGGTGAGCTTAAAAAATGTGTTCATGCCGGGCGTGGCCTCCGTTTCAGAACAACAAGTGTTCTGCGCGTACAATCATTGACATACCAGAAGTCAGCTGTACACGAACGCCATCTTTGGTGATTTCCAGTACGGTGGCGTCCATCGCATTATTACCCGCTTTCACCTTCAGATTCTGGCCGACGCTCAGGGCGTTGATATCAGAAACCGGAGTGTGGCGCGGCTCTTCACGAGGGGCGCGTGGGGTTTTTGCTGCTGGTTTGTCAGCGCGAGGCTTACGGTCGGCATTGTCGTTACGACGCGGTGCCGGACGCGGTTTACGCTCGCGACGCGGCGCCTCTTCCTGGCCGTTGGCCGCAGCAGTTTCGCGTTTTTTCGCCTGCTGCTCTGCCCGCTGTGCCTGGACGCGCGCTTTCGCTTCTTCAAGCTGTTTGCGTGCATGCTCTACGTGTTGCTCATCCAGCACCCCACAAGGGTTGCCGTCGAGATCCACACGCGTTGCGCCCGCTTTGATACCGTACAGGTAACGCCAGCTCGACGTATAAAGACGTAATGCAGAGCGAAGCTGGGTTTTGCTAAGGTTCAGCTCACCCTCAACACGCGCTACGAGATCCTGAAAAATACCGATTTTCAGGGGACGTGCTTCGCCTTCGGCACTGAAACAGTGGGGAAAACGTTCGGCCAGAAATGCGATAACTTCTTTACTGCTATTCAACTTAGGTTGATTTTCCATGAAATTTCCTGATTACAACGGACGTTGCCAACTCGCCGCAGGCATGAACAGGCGACATTATAATGACGCCATCCGTAAATGCTACGTTATCCGTTGATTATCCTGCGACGCTCGCAAAGAATTTTTGATAATCGGTCTCTGCCAGTACGTTCTGGAGATGGGTTACCAGCTCGCGCAGCCCCTGTTCATCTTCCGGGGTGAAACGTCCATAGGCGATGCTGTCGATGTCCAGAACGCCAATGGTCTGGTTATTGACCACCAGTGGAAGTACGATTTCAGAATTACTGGCGGCATCGCAGGCAATGTGGCCGTCGAAGCTGTGAACATCTTCAACGCGCTGCACCTGGTTTTGCGCCACGGCCGTACCGCATACGCCGCGGCCAACCGGGATACGCACGCACGCCAGCTTGCCCTGGAATGGTCCAAGGACTAACGTTTCGCCTTCCAGTAAATAAAAACCTGCCCAGTTTACTTCGCTCAGACGCTCAAAAAGCAGCGCGCTGGTATTTGATAAGGTCGCTAAAAAACTGGTTTCACCTGCCATTAATGCCTGAAAATCACGGTTGAGATCCGCGTAAAATTCTGTTTTGCTCATTATTCAATCACTTGGTTATCTTACAAAATTACAGCATAGCCTATTCAAAATAGACTATTAAAATAAGCATTAAATGCGCTCATGCTCAAGATGAATCAATTCATGAGTTAAGATAACTATTAACTATCCCTTTTATGCACGACACATGGCACTTAAAACACCGAAAATAACGCCAGCGAAAAAGATCACCGTACATTCGGTCGGCGACGCGCTGCCTCGTGCACATTATCAGCGTTGCCCCCAATGCGATACGCTTTTTACGTTGCCAAAGATGAAATCACACCAAAGTGCTTATTGTCCGCGCTGCAACGCCAAAATTCGTGACGGGCGCGACTGGTCGCTCACCCGACTGGCGGCCATGGCGGTGACAATGTTGCTGCTAATGCCCTTCGCCTATAGCGAACCGCTGCTACGCTTATACCTGCTTGGGACACGTATTGACGCCAACCTGCTGCAGGGGATCTGGCAGATGACCCAGCAGGGCGATCCCCTTACCGGCGCCATGGTGCTTTTTTGCACCGTTGGTGCCCCGGGGATCCTGGTGGCGGCTATCGCTTACCTCTGGTTCGGCAATATTCTGGGGATGAATTTGCGCCCGGTACTGCTGATGCTGGAGCGACTCAAGGAGTGGGTCATGCTGGATATCTATCTGGTGGGGATTGGGGTGGCGTCCATTAAAGTGCAGGATTACGCGTATCTGCAGCCGGGGGTTGGTCTTTTTGCGTTTATCGCCCTGGTGCTGTTAAGCGTCCTGACGCTCATCCACCTGAACGTGGAGCAGCTCTGGGAACGCTTCTATCCTCAGCGCCCGGCGACGCGCTACAACCCGGAATTGCGGGCCTGCCTGGGTTGCCACTATACCGGGCTGCCGGATGCACGAGGGCGCTGCCCCCGCTGTCATATTCCGCTGCGCGTACGCCGGCACAACAGCCTGCAAAAATGCTGGGCCGCGCTTATCGCCTCGATGGTCTTTTTATTGCCAGCCAACCTGCTGCCCATTTCGGTTATCTACATAAACGGTGAGCGGCAGGAAGACACCATTATGTCGGGGATTATCTCCCTGGCGAGCAGCAATATTGCGGTGGCCGCCATCGTGTTTATCGCCAGTATCCTGGTGCCCTTTACCAAGGTGGTGGTGATGTTTACCCTGCTGGTCAGCATCCACTTTAAATGTGAACAAGGGTTAAAAACCCGTATTTTGCTGTTGCGCTTCGTCACCTGGATTGGCCGCTGGTCAATGCTCGATTTGTTTGTTATTGCGTTAATGATGTCGCTGATTAATCGCGATCAGCTCCTCGCTTTTACTATGGGACCCGCCGCGTTCTACTTCGGATCTGCGGTGATTTTGACTATTCTTGCAGTGGAATGGCTGGACAGCCGCTTACTTTGGGACGCCCATGAGTCAGGAAACTCCCGCTTCGCCGACTGAAGCGAGAATTAAAACGAAACGCCGTATTTCACCCTTCTGGTTACTGCCGGTCATTGCGCTATTAATAGCCGGATGGCTGATCTGGACCAGCTATCAGGATCGCGGTAATACCGTCACCATCGATTTCCAGACTGCGGACGGCATAGTTGCAGGCCGCACCCCTGTACGTTTTCAGGGGGTGGAAGTGGGTACGGTGCAGGACATCTCGCTGGACAGCAAACTCAACAAAATACAGGTGCGCGTCAGTATTAAATCGGACATGAAAGATGCCCTGCGTGCAGAAACCCAGTTCTGGCTGGTGACGCCTAAAGCCTCGCTGGCCGGAGTCTCCGGGCTGGATGCGCTGGTTGGGGGTAACTATATCGGCATGATGCCCGGTAAAGGCGAACCCCAGGACCACTTCACCGCGCTGGATACCCAGCCGCGCTATCGCCTGAACAACGGCGATCTGATGATCCATCTTCACACCTCGGATCTTGGCTCCCTCAACAGCGGCTCGCTGGTCTATTTCCGTAAAATCCCGGTGGGGCGCGTCTATGATTACGCCATCAACTCGGACAAACAGGGCGTGGTTATCGATGTCCTGGTTGAACGCCGCTTCGCCAACCTGGTTAAAAAAGGCAGCCGCTTCTGGAACGTCTCCGGCGTAGATGCCGACGTCAGCCTGAGCGGGGCGAAAGTGAAGCTCGAAAGCCTGGCCGCCCTGGTTAACGGCGCCATCGCCTTTGACTCGCCGGAGGATTCCGAGCCGGCGAAAGCGGAAGACAATTTTGGCCTCTACGAAGATCTCGCCCACAGCCAGCGCGGCGTGATTGTCCAGCTGGCCCTGCCCTCGGCCGAGGGGCTAAAAGCCGACTCCACGCCGCTGATGTACCAGGGGCTGCAGGTAGGACAGCTGACTAAATTAACGCTCAATCCCGGTGGTTCGGTGACGGGTGAAATGACCGTGGATCCGAGCGTGGTGGATCTGCTGCGTGAAAATACGCGCCTTGAGATGCGCAGCCCGAAAATTTCCCTCAGCAACGCCAGCCTCAGCAGCCTGTTAACCGGCACCACCTTTGAGCTGATCCCCGGCGGCGGCGAGCCGAAAAAGAGTTTTGTCATCGCCCCTGCCGATAAAGCCCTGCTGCAAAAGCCAGGGGTGACTACCGTGACGCTGAACGCTCCGGAAAGCTACGGCATAGAGGCCGGCCAGCCCCTGATTTTGCACGGCGTGCAGGTGGGTCAGGTGCTGGAGCGCACCCTGACCAGCAAAGGGGTGACCTTCTCCGTCGCCATCGATCCCCAGTACCGGGAGCTGGTCCACGGCGACAGCAAATTTATTGTTAACAGCCGCGTGGATGTGAAGCTGGGTCTGGACGGCGTGGAGTTCCTCGCCGCCAGCGCCAGCGAATGGATCAGCGGTGGGATCCGCATCTTGCCCGGCACTAAAGGGGCGATGCGTGAAAACTATCCGCTGTATGCCAATCTCGAGAAGGCGATTGAAAACAGCCTGAGCGATCTGCCCACCACCACCCTTACCCTGACCGCCGACACCCTGCCGGACGTGCAGGCGGGCTCGGTTGTGCTGTACCGCAAATTTGAAGTGGGCGAAGTGATTACCGTGCGCCCGCGGGCTAATGCCTTTGATATCGAACTGCATATTAAGCCCGAATACCGCAACCTGCTGACCAGTAACAGCGTCTTCTGGGCCGAAGGGGGCGCCAAAGTACAGCTGAACGGCAGCGGCTTAACCGTTCAGGCCTCGCCCCTTTCGCGCGCCCTGCGCGGTGCCATCAGCTTCGATAACCTGAGCGGCGCCAGCGCCAGCCAGCGTAAAGGCGACAAGCGGATCCTCTACCCTTCCGAAACCGCGGCCCGCGCCGTAGGCGGACAGATCACCCTGCACGCCTTCGATGCCGGCAAGCTGGCGGAAGGGATGCCAATCCGCTACCTGGGTATTGATATCGGCCAGATCCAGAGCCTGAAGCTGATCACCGCCCGTAACGAAGTGCAGGCTAAAGCGGTGCTCTACCCGGAATATGTCGATACCTTTGCCCGGGGCGGGACGCGCTTCTCGGTGATCACCCCGCAGATCTCTGCCGCTGGCGTTGAGCATCTCGATACCATTCTGCAGCCCTACATCAACGTTGAGCCTGGCCGGGGTAACGCCCGCCGCGACTTTGAGCTCCAGGAGGCCACCATTACCGACTCTCGCTATCTTGACGGGCTGAGTATTGTGGTGGAGGTTCCTGAAGCCGGATCGCTGGCCATAGGCACGCCGGTGCTGTTCCGGGGCATGGAAGTGGGTACGGTGACCGGCCTGACGCTGGGCACCCTATCCGACCGCGTGATGGTTGGCCTGCGCATCAGCAACCGTTACCAGCACCTGGTGCGTAATAACTCCGTCTTCTGGCTGGCCTCGGGCTATTCACTTGATTTCGGCCTGACCGGCGGAGTGGTGAAAACCGGCACCTTCAACCAGTTTATCCGCGGCGGTATTGCCTTCGCCACGCCACCGGGTACGCCGCTGGCGCCGAAAGCGCAGGCGGGTAAACACTTCCTGCTGCTAGAGAGCGAGCCGAAAGAGTGGCGCCAGTGGGGTACCGCACTGCCACGTTAACTCGCAGGCTCCGGTGTCAACGCACTGGAGCCTTTGTGGTACACTGCGCGCTTCATTGACTCCCTGTGGTGCGCCCGTGTCTCAACGTCCTGTCTATCTTCCTGAACAATTCCTGGCGCAGATGCGCCAGGCTTTGCCTGAACATCTCTCTTTCGATGCGTTTATCGCTGCCTGTCAGCGTCCGCTGCGTCGCAGTATTCGCGTTAATACCCTGAAGATCGCCGTCAGCGATTTCCTGACGCTGGTTGCCCCCTATGGCTGGCAGCTGACGCCTGTTCCCTGGTGTGAAGAGGGATTCTGGATCGAGCGGGATGACGAAGAGGCGCTGCCGCTGGGAAGTACCGCCGAACACCTCTCCGGGCTCTTTTATATTCAGGAAGCCAGCTCTATGCTGCCGGTGGCGGCCCTCTTTGCCGAAGGCGAAACCCCGTCGCGGGTGATGGATGTCGCGGCCGCACCGGGCTCCAAAACCACGCAGATTGCCGCCCGGATGGGCAACCAGGGCGCTATTCTGGCAAACGAGTTTTCCGCCAGCCGGGTAAAGGTGCTGCACGCCAACATCAGCCGCTGCGGCATCAGCAACGTGGCGCTCACCCACTTTGATGGCCGGGTGTTCGGCGCAGCCCTGCCGGAGGCCTTCGACGCCATCCTGCTGGATGCCCCCTGCTCCGGCGAAGGGGTGGTGCGTAAAGATCCCGATGCCCTGAAAAACTGGTCCGTCGAGAGCAACCTGGAGATAGCCGCCACCCAGCGCGAGCTGATAGAGAGCGCCTTTCACGCCCTGCGCCCCGGCGGGACGCTGGTCTATTCCACCTGTACGCTCAACCGTGATGAGAACGAAGCGGTCTGCCTGTGGCTGAAAGCGCAGTACCCCGATGCGGTGGAGTTCCTGCCGCTGGACGGCCTGTTCTCCGGCGCAACCGAGGCGGTCACGCCGGAGGGCTTCCTGCACGTCTTCCCGCAGATCTTCGATTGCGAAGGCTTCTTTGTGGCGCGCCTGCGTAAAACCGCCGCTATCGCCCCGCTGCCGGCGCCGACCTACAAGGTGGGCAACTTCCCCTTCACGCCGCTGAAAGGTCGTGAAAGCGCGCAGATTACCGCAGCGGCAAAACAGGCGGGGCTGAGCTGGGGTGACAATCTGCGCCTGTGGCAGCGTGACAAAGAGGTGTGGTTGTTCCCGACAGAAATTGAGCCCCTGATTGGCAAAGTTCGCTTATCGCGCATCGGGTTGCGGCTGGCTGAAACGCACAATAAGGGCTATCGCTGGCAGCACGAGGCGGTTATCGCCCTGGCCGGAGAGAGTAAGAGCTTCGCCCTGAACTGGCAGGAGGCCCAGGAGTGGTATCGCGGCCGGGATGTTTATCCACAAAATCCCCCTGCCGACGACGAAGTGCTGGTCAGTTTCCAGGGTGTTGCCATTGGGCTGGCGAAAAAAATTGGTTCCCGGCTGAAAAACAGCTATCCCCGTGAACTGGTCCGCGATGGCCGGCTCTTTACCGGTAACGCTGACGAGGCTTAAAAAAAGCGCACTTTTTTACTGGCGTATTTGCGCTTCCTTGACCAGGCTGAAATAAGGGCGACTATACTGGTCGTACCAGAACAGCGATGATTAGCGGAGAGCATTATGACGAAAACCAATGTGCGCATTGGCGCATTCGAAATCGATGATGCCGAGTTAACCGGCGAAACCCCAGGGGATCGAACGTTACGTATTCCGTGTAAATCCGACCCGGATCTCTGCATGCAGCTCGACGCATGGGATGCGGATACCAGCGTACCGGCACTCCTCGATGGCGAACATTCCGTTCTGTACCGCGAGCATTACGACCACCAGTCCGATGCCTGGATCATGCGCCTTGCCTGATTCAGAGAGAACCCGCCCGCAGGCGGGTTATTTATTGCCAGATTACCTCTCCCCCGGATCATCCCCTACACTATCAGTACCATAGTAAATTTTGAGGGCGTAATGTTCGCACTGGTACTGTTTATTTGTTACTTGGATGGAGGCTGCGATGACATTGTGGTGGATGTGTATAACACTGAACAGCAATGCGTTGCTTCTATGGACGATCAACGTATACGCCACGGCGGCTGCTATCCGGTCGA
>DKMV01000129.1:2258-2542 GCA_002469605.1 Leclercia sp. UBA7405 | reverse complement strand
CTCGCTTTGCAGCGTAAAGCCAAGGGTGTCGCAGTAAAACGCCTTACTGGCAGCGTAGTCAGAAGCAATAATCGCAATGTGATGAACCTGTTTTAAACCCAGCATAGCGTCTCCTTGTTGATATGCCTGAACGTTATAACCGAAGCCCGAAGCGTGCAAGGGGTCACTGCGCTTTTAAGACTCGTACCCTGTAGACGCCGTCTTCATCGCGTTTAGCCCCGTGGATATCGGTTTCAAAACCGGGATAGTGCCGCCCGATGGTACAGAGCATCAGCAGGAAATCG
>DKMV01000129.1:0-1916 GCA_002469605.1 Leclercia sp. UBA7405 | reverse complement strand
GATCAGCTTGTGGATCCCCTGGGCCAGATCCTGAATGCGCATATTACGATAGAAGTCGGGATCTTCCGCGTAGAGATCCGGCAGCATGTTCTTCACCCGCAGATTGAGATCGTACGCGCGCTTAAACTCCATCAGCCCGCGCAGGAGCCCCATCGCCCGGGTTTTGTCGATGCCGATACTGAACAGAAACAGCAGGTTGTAGGGGCCGGTTTTCTCCACCACTACGCCGCGCTCGTCGAGGAACTTAGCCACCAGCGCCGCCGGGATCCCCTCATCGCCCATAACGCCGTGCTCGTCCATCCCCGGCGTCAGAATGGTGACCTTCACCGGATCGAGGAACATATGATCCTCATCGGCATCGCGGAAGCCGTGCCAGCTCTCGCCGGGGGCGATAGGCCAGCATTCGGCTTCATCGATCTCTTCCGGCTGCCAGATATCGAAGAACCAGTCTTCGGCCTCATCTTTCAGCCTTTGCACCTCTTTGCGGAAGTGCAGCGCCCGCTCCACCGAGCGGTTAATCAGCCGCTTGCCCGGATTCCCCCGCAGCATGGCGGCCGCGGTTTCGATGGAGGCAACCAGCGGATAGCTCGGCGAGGTGGTAGTGTGCATCATAAAGGCTTCGTTAAAGGTCTCTTCGTCATAGTCGCCTTTAATGTGAATGAGCGATGCCTGGGAGAACGCCGCCAGCATTTTGTGGGTGGACTGGGTTTCATAAAACACTTTGCCGGGCATCCGCTCGCCGCTCATACCGCTCTTGCCGGCATAGATCGGATGGAAGTTGGTATAGGGTACCCAGGCGGAGTCAAAGTGGATCGAGGGGACATCCAGCGTCTGCTTCACCCAGTTGGTGTTATACAGCAGCCCGTCATAGGTGGAGTTGGTGATCACCGCATGTACCGGCCAGCTGGCCTTCGGCACCTGGGCCACTTTGCGCTCGATGGCCGCATGGGTAAATTCACGGCGCGGAATGCCGCCCAGGATCCCCAGCGCGTTGCGCGTCGGCGAAAGCCAGAGCGGCACCACGTCGCTCATCATCAGCAGATGGGCGAGGGATTTATGGCAGTTGCGATCGATAAGCAGCGTGCTGCCCGCCGGCGCCGCGTACATGCCGACGATTTTGTTGGAGGTGGAGGTGCCGTTGGTCACCATGTAGCTCTGCTCGGCGCCAAAGGTGCGGGCGATATACTCTTCCGCCTCCAGGTGCGGACCGGTGTGATCCAGCAGCGACCCCAGCTCGGTGACCGAGATCGACACATCCGCCTTCAGCGTATTGCCGCCGAAGAAATCATAAAACAGGCAGCCGACCGGGCTTTTCTGATACGCGGTCCCCGCCATATGGCCCGGGGTGCAGAAGGTGTATTTGCCCTCTTTAACGTAGGTGAAGAGCGCGCGGGTAAAAGGCGGCGTGATGTTATCAAGGTATTCGCCGGTATATTGCTGAATGCGGGCGGCAATGTCTTCGGCCACCCCCAGCGAGTATTCAAAAAACCACAGCGCCATGCGCATATCCTGGGCGCTGATATCCATCGTCGAATGGGTATTGATAAAGGCATAGAGCGGCAGATATTCGTTGAGTTGATTGATCTGGCCGCACAGCTCCAGATCGTACTCGTCCCAGTCGAAGATCACGCCGCAGATCCGCGGGTTGTGTTCGATAAACTTCAGTAAATCGGCGCTGTTTTGCGGCCAGATGAGTTGAAACCCGCGCGCCTTTAACGCCTGCTCCAGCTCCTTGATGGGCTCATCTTTATAAAAGACGCCGTGTGGCCCCATAATGGCAATAATCTTCACGGGCTTCCTCCTTAAAAAACATTAGCTAAGCATAGCCAGGCTAAACCGCAGGTATAAAAAAAGCCGCAACAATGTGCGGCTTTTAAGAATAATGAGAGGCTTACGCGTAGCCGTAGCTCATCAGG